>DASQNU010000193.1:0-7819 GCA_035644815.1 Bathyarchaeia archaeon
TCAGCTACATTTCTCTTTTTATACATGGTATAGACAGTAATAACCACCCCGATGACAATCAACCCATAGTAATAGGATATATTGGACATGCGCGCCCCCTCCTGTACGTTCTACCGTGAATGGGAATGCAGCATTCATGAATCTTTCCTGTTCTCATAGCCATACCAAATATTGTTTCCGGTGTGCACCACGGTTATTACGCATGCATATTGGCGGTTTCTTTGCATCTATTCCGGTCTGTCCGCAACGACACATATGAAAAGGCCATTCCTCTCGAAGAATGGCCTCTTCTATTCGAATTTACATGCTTTTTTGGTGTGGAAGGGAAAGGCGGAACGAGATCAATAACCGCCACCACCACCCCCGCCATTACGAAGCCCTGTATCGCCTGAACCAGGAGGACCTATGATCACGGTCTGATCGATTGGTTTGAGCACTTCCGCAAACTGTGCAGCATTCACACCATAAATGGCCTGAAACACCTCAGGAGGCGTTAATCTCAAGACGTCGGACCCAAATACAACCTGCGTGGCATTATTGTCGAAAATCGCAAGCAAATGCATGTGATCCGATACCGCGATTGCCCAGTGCCACCGCCCCATTGGGATATATACCGTTTGAGGTGGAGCAGCACGGTAACTGAGTATCTGCTTGGTAAATGGATTGAGCGTAGATACGATCGCTTCACCTCGTATCATATAAATGAGTTCATTCGCATTAGGGTGCCAATGAGCCTCTACGCTGTGTCCCCTGCTCAAATAGACGTCAAACACGCTTAAGTTTTGCATGACGGGCATCTGTTCAACAGTATCCTGAAGAATAAAGTTTTGACTGTTTTTCTGAAAGTATGGAGCGGTTCGTAAGTCGAAAGCTAAATTAAACGAAGGGGATTTTAATAGATCAGTGGCGCTATACATCTGGATACTCACGCCTTCCTTCAATGGATGATGAATGCCGCAAAGCACACAGATATAGATATGCACGAAGCCTATAATCGTGTGACATTGAATCGGATACACCCGCACTGTAAACGACACCCCACGGAAGTAGGATGAAGTATCCCAATTATGAGCTGCAGCCACCTGGCGTCAGGTGCCCCACCGAATGCTCCATTGGTAAAGAGACAGTAAATGTACTCCCCTCATCAAACTCGCTATGCACGCATATGCTCCCTTTATGCATGTCGACAATTTTTTTCACAATCGAGAGCCCCAATCCGCTTCCGCTATTGATACCGCTCCGTGATTTGTCAGCTTTATAGAAACGCTCAAAAATATGTTTCTGATCTATCTCTGCGATGCCGATCCCTGTATCCGAAATACGGACAACGACTTCATCCTCGCATTGCTTCAAATGAATACCGATTGTGCCTTTATTCGGCGTAAATTTAATAGCGTTGTTGATCAGATTTACCCATACCTGGCTCAATAAATCTTCATCCGCTACAATATTGACTTTCTCAAACGAAACATTCATTTCTATCTCTTTATCCATCCACTGTGGTTCGTAGGACAGTACAATATCTCGCAGTTGTTTATCCAATCGATATGATTTTAGCTCAAACGGATGGTGATCGGATTCAAGTGAAGTCAACTTCAATAAATTCTCGCTCAACTTCGACAACCTAAGGCTTTCCTTCTCAATGATAGAAAGATAATGATTGCGTTCCAGAGGACTGAGCGCATCATTTTGCAGTGCCCGAGCAAATCCGCTGATCGACGTAAGTGGTGACTGAATTTCATGCGATACATTCGAAATAAACTCCTGGCGCATTCGCTCTAGCTCTCTTAGTTCGACCGCCATATCATTGATGCTTTGTGCCAGTTCTCCGATTGGATGATTTTCCTCCACGTGTATGTTCAGGGTCACATTAAAATCGCCTTTAGTCATCCGTCTTATCGCCTCTACCATCGGTTGAAACGACGCTAAACGCTTTGGGTGCATCAGCCGTCCAATAATGAACATCGCAATAACAAAAAGGAAAAATCCGAGCAATGCATTGATAAGCTGTCTAATGAACGCAGACGGATACATGCTTATGCTGTCATATAGCAAAGACGTAGCGAAAAAAGCTGCAGAAAAGCAGCCGCTAATGAACATCAGAAATCCGATTACCGCCCCCATTTTGCGTGCAATTCGCCATATCCTCATAAACGAACCTCCAGGCGATAACCCAATCCTCGAATCGTGCTGATCTTAAACGAATGCTGCTCCTCGGGAAACCGTTCCCGCAATCGTTTAATGTGGACATCAACCGTCCGCTCATCTCCTTCATAGTGATAGCCCCATATTTGTTCAATCAATTGCTCGCGGGAAAAGGTTTTGCCCGGATAACTGGCCAGCTTGAACAACAGGTCGAATTCTTTTAGCGGAAGCGTCAAGCTTTTACCATCAACCGAGACTTCAAAGGTTTTGCGATCAAGCACGAGTTCTCCTATTTGCACTCTCTGTGAAGTGGCAATTCGGTATCGTTTCAGCAAAGCTTTCACCCTTGCCACAAGCTCAAGCGGTTCAAACGGTTTGACCAGATAATCGTCCGTCCCAAGTTCAAAACCCTTCACTTTTTGTGTCGTTTCCCCTATCGCTGTTAGCATGAGCAGAGGGAGATCGTATTGCTTCCTCAGCTCTTTGCACAACGCCCAGCCATCCATATTGGGCATCATAATATCCAAAATGACCATATCCACTTTCATCGACACCATCATTGCCAGAGCTTTTACTCCATCTGAAGCTTCATGGACTTCAAAACCTTCTTTTCGCAAAAACAGCCCGATCAGTTCCCTGATGTGCGGATCGTCGTCCACGATCAATATATTTGCCATTTCGATACGTACGCCCCTTTACACAAGCTCCTTCAATCTCAACTGCTGAGTGGCAAATTCCCGGTACATATCGTGAGTTTGAAAAAGCTCTTCATGTGTACCGCTGCCGGTAATCGCTCCTTTTTCCATAAACAAAATATGGTCAGCGTCTACTACTGTAGAAAGACGGTGGGCAATCACAAGAGTCGTCCGTCCTTTCATTAAATTTTGCAACGCTTTTTGAACGACAAACTCCGATTTGCTATCTAAGCTGGACGTAGCTTCATCCAGCATCAGGATTTTGGGATCTCGCAACAACGCCCGCGCAATCGCGATTCTCTGACGCTGTCCGCCGGATAACTTGATTCCCCGCTCCCCTACTTCTGTATCGTATTTGCCGGGAAGCTCCTCAATAAATTCACGAGCATAAGCCATTTCCGCAGCTTTCTGAAGTTCCTCGTCCGTAATCTCCCTATCCATCCCGTAGCAAATGTTGTCTCGTATGGTCCCGGCAATGAGCGGACTCTCCTGTGACACATAACCAATCTGACTTCTCCATGAGTGCAGTGAAAATTCGTCTATTGGATCTTCTCCTAGTCTGATTGTGCCACCCTGTGGATGATAATATCTTTCAAAGAGTGAAAAGAGTGTGGTCTTTCCGCTTCCGCTTGGCCCGACAATCGCGGTTACCTTTCCCGGCGCTACGGTAAAACTCACGTTCTTCAGTATATTTTCACCGTTCTGATAGGCAAACGTTACCCGTTCTACCTCGATTGGCTGATTCGCATTCTGAACGCTTCGCCCTGACGTATAATCTTCTTCCCTGGATTCAAGCATCTCAATAACTCTTTCTGTCGCTCCCATTGCTTTTTGAAGCTGCGTAAAGAACATGGTCAATTGACTCATCGGAATGACAATCTGAATGAGGTACATGATAAATGCAACCAAATCCCCAGCCGTCATTGCACCTGTTGTAACCCGCATCCCTCCGTATCCGATGATAATGACTAGCAGCATCGTGATAATGAATGAAATTATCGGGGCAATCAGCGCATGGATTTTCGCCTCTTTCAAACCGTATTGCAATAGATTGGTAATGCCTTTTTTCCCACTACCGTACTCATTTGCTTCTGCGTTTGATGCCTTCACCAGACGGATTTCCGACAGCACCTGATTCAAAATAGTCGTAAATTGGGCCGTTTCATCTTGCAGTCCTCTGGAGATCTTACGCATTTGGCGTCCAAGCGGCAAAAGAACGGCAAACGCAAGTGGAACCGTAATCAGCATAATCAAGGTCATTTTCCAATCAAGATACAACAGCACTGAAACCGATCCAATGATGGCGATGATACCGGTCAAAAAGTTGGCAACATGCTCCGTAATCAGTTCCTTCACCACAGCTGTGTCGTTCGTCATTCGACTTACTGTTTCCCCTGTCTGATGATTATCATAATATTCTACCGGCAAAACAAGAAGCTTTTTCCATAATCGATCCCGCAGGCTGGCTACGACATGCTGTCCGACATGGCTTAATAAATAAGTCGACATACCCAATGCGATTGCCTGCCCGATAAAGGCCCCCACCATAGCAGCTATTTGCGATAAATTGATGGAAGCAAGCGAAAAACTGTCCACGAGATTACTTGTCACCAATGGAATAGCAAGCCCTACTATGGTTGTGGCGACACTCATGAGCAGCGCTACGCTTACCAGCAGTTTGGAAGGCTTAGTTTGCCGGATCAGATTATAAAACAGGCGCCATTTTCCTGGTTTTTGTACATGTTCCATCCAGATTCCACTCCTTTTTACGTATTGCGTACCGAATAACAGGCAATTTGTTATGTAACGGCATGTCGTTTCTGATTGTAAATGAATCATACATGATGACGATGAACTCAGTATGAACTTTGAAAAAAAAGAGTGGATTGTTATCCTAGCTCAGTTTATAGATGATGATAAAATATACGATCATATAACATCCGCTAATTAGATACCTGGCACTTTGATCTTCTAGTTGTCTTATTTCGTTTTCATAGGCTGACTGATACGGGAACGCGAACAAAAAAACAGCTATCACAGGACCATCCTATGACAACTGTTTGGCATGTTTAAGTGTTATAACTTTTCCTACTGTTTAGGAATGTGGCATAAATTATTGTGATTACAAGCCGAATATAACTGACCTTTCCAATGAGATTACTCATAAAATAACCGACTGCTCTGCAACTATTACAAACAGTCGGTCAAAGGTTTATCTACTATCTTCAACGTTGTGTAAAAATGTAAGCAAGGCTTGATTGAATTGTTCGGGTCTTTCTTGTGTGCAGATATGCCTTGCCTCCGGTATGATCACCAACTGGGAGGCTTCAATATGCTGGTGCAGATAACGGCTATACTCCACAGGGGTGGTCAGGTCGTCTTCTCCAACGATGATTAAAACAGGCAGGCTGATTTTTGCCAAGATGTCTCTGCTATCCGCATTGACAGAGGCAATCATCGAAGCGCGATAGGCTGTGGGATCATTGGCCGCAATCACCTTCTTTGTGTTCTCAATTAACTGGACAGGGGCTTTCTCGGTAAAAGATCGCCTGGCAATGAATTCGGCCAATTCTTCCATCTTCCCCTGGTCTATGTATGTTAATCGGCTTTCCAAGCTAGCCTGCTTGACAGGTTCAGGAAAATAGGAAAAAGTTGCTGCCAGCACTAAGCTTTTCACCTTTTCTGAAAATGTTCGATAAAAGGCTTGTGCAATGGCTCCGCCCATAGACAAACCGACTAGGTGCGCCTTTTCAATCGACAGCTCCTGTAAAAGCTGGTTCAGATCGTCGGCATACGTGTCAATGTTTACCTCTTCCGCGTGCCATTCCGATTCTCCGTGGCCTCTCAAATCATAGGTTAGCACTCGGAAGCCGTTCTTTATCAACGCTTCTTTTTGCAGTTTCCAATCTTCCAGTCTTTGACCCAGCCCATGAATCATTACAACATCGGGGCCTGCTCCTTCTACTTCATAGCGCAATTTGATTCCCTGATTTGTCAAGTCTGTCCCCCCCACCTGTTACTTTATTATGGACGGCTTTGCAAGAATTGCAGAATTTTTCCGTGTACTTCTATGGGTTTTTCAATGTGGGGCGAATGACCAGCTTGCTGTACAACATATTCTTCATAACTTCCCCCGTTTCTTTTATAGGTTTCCAATACATATCTGGTTTGTTTCACCATGGGTTGAGGGGGATAAATGTCTTCTCCCGGCCATCCGGGAACGTATCCTTGTTGCCCCAAAAAGCCAAAATCAAAGAACGAGCGATCGGATACAATCGAATCTTCTGCTCCCCGAAGCCATAAAATCGGCGGTTTCGGTTCAATCTCAGCAATGCTGGATAGATTAAAATACTTC
The DNA here is from genome assembly GCA_035644815.1 of Bathyarchaeia archaeon. Taxonomy (GTDB): domain Bacteria; phylum Bacillota; class Bacilli; order Brevibacillales; family Brevibacillaceae; genus Brevibacillus_F. The sequence continues at coordinate 6,196 of DASQNU010000193.1, forward strand.
GGCGCGATCGCATTGTTACATCCTTTTGTTCCCGGAGTTACTCCTGGCCACTCTTCACAAGTATGAAACGTACCGGGATAATGAGCTTCGCCTACTTTTGTTAAAAGCATGGAAGTGACGAACTTCTCTTCTCTTTCTGCCGCTACTGTAAAAGGAGCTTTGAAATAGTAATGATTCATCACATTTAGCGGGCTGTTTGGTTTTTCCGCAGAACGATCCCCACTTTTTAAAAGATCAATCAATTCCGGATTGGCCGTACCTCCGCCCGACCCTGCGAAATTGGAATAACAAGGGGTTCCTTTTTCGTCTTTCGTCCCTCCAAAACCAAACGGAGAAACAGGATTGATCAGGGTTAACGAAGCAACCGACTCAGGATAGTCGATTGCGTATTGCATAACCACTCCACCCCCAAGCGACCAACCGACCAGATGTATCGGGGCTTCAATTCGTAATGCTGTGACAAGTGCGCGCAGATCGTCCGCCCAATCACTCACCCCTCGCGTCGCATCTACTTCCTTCTCCTCTGATTCACCATAACCCCGCAGGTCTGGAGCCAGCACCCAGTAGGATGGCGATAATGTTTCCAACGTCTCTTCCCAAAATAGATTGGAAGAAACATTCCCATGAACGAGAAGGACAGGTTGTTTGGCTGAGTCTCCCGCTTCAAGATAAGAAGTTAGCAACCGGCTTGTTTCCACTCTTTTTTTCACCGTACCGTGCACCATCGCCTTCACTCCTCTTTTCAAAAACTCATTGTTACTGAATAGTTTACGTAATTATCGCTACATTCACAATTGAAAAACTATTCGCTATTAAGGAAGGACCTCGCATTCTGGTATCAAATGATAATGTCTCCCTTGGCTCAGCGTTGCTAAGGATGGAGTTTTTTGCAATAAAAAACACCACTCGCAATCCGAGCGGTGTACCTTGATATGTATTGGCGGAGGCGCTTCGTGGCAATTTGAATCCACAATGCTCCTAGAAAGAACTTTCTCGACTATCCGAGGATTCGCATTGTTCGCGAATCGTTATTTGTTTTTTCAGGATGGCACCATGACCAAAAAAGCTATTGTTGACATTTACACTAGTGTCATACTTTAGAGTTTGGATTGTAAGAACAACACCAACCAGCGATATAAGGAGGAGAAGATATGAGCGAGCTATCTTTTCGCGATGAAACAGTCAATGCGGGTGCAGATTTCTCACCTGTTAGCGTCATCGGCTTGGGGAATATGGGCATGGCACTAGCAGGCGCGTTCCTGAATGGGGGCTACCCGACAACCGTCTGGAACCGTTCGATTGAAAAGACCGAGAGCCTCGTCGCCAACGGTGCGCACCGTGCGTCCTCATTCGCCGACGCGTTTTCTACAAGCGACATCGTAGTGGTCTGCTTGTCGACTTATGAGGTCATGCATGAGCTACTTGCCACCTTGAGCCAGGACCTCTCGGGCAAAACGATCATCAACCTGACGACAGGAACACCGGAAGAAGCACGCAAGACAGCAAAGTGGGCAGCAGAACGAGGCGTTGATTATCTTGACGGTGCCATTATGGCGATCCCTCAGATGATCGGACTTCCGGAAACCCTCATCTTTTACGGCGGTTCGGCGTCCGTCTTTGAGGC
>DASQNU010000194.1:0-10434 GCA_035644815.1 Bathyarchaeia archaeon
GGATAACCCGGACAGGTTTCTTTCACCTGTTACCAAAGAAAGAAAGCGGATAGCCCTGTGCATGTTCAGGCTGTCAAGTAAGGTGGTACCGCGAAAGATATCAGGCATGATACAAACCCTTTCGTCCTTATACAAGGATGACGGGGTTTTTTTTATTTATTGAAAGGAGGGTACAAGGATGAAGGAAAAAATGCGTGTGGTAATTAAAGCCGGCAGCAGCTCGCTTGCAATGCCACAGGGAGGATGCGACCCAGATAAAATGTCACGTCTGGTCGCAGCGATCAGCAAGCTGAAGGAAGATGGCCATGAAGTCGTCTTCGTATCATCCGGGGCGGTAGCCAGCGGTTATAAATTATTGGGGTATCAGCAGCGACCGCGTACGCTTGTCGGCAAGCAGGCTGCAGCAGCGATCGGCCAAAGCGTCCTGATGCAAAACTACTCCACCTTGTTTGCCCGCCATCAACAAACGATTGCGCAAATTTTACTGACAAGGGGCGATTTTTCCGATCGCGAGCGTTATGATCACGCTTTTCAGACGCTCTCTCTCTTGCTTGGCAAACAGATTATTCCGGTGATTAACGAGAACGATACCGTATCCGTCGCAGAATTGACCTTTGGTGATAATGATATGCTCGGCGCTTTGGTGGCCGGTCTCGTTCACGCCGATCTTTATATCATCTTGACTGATACCAACGGCTTTTACGATAAAGATCCGCGAAAGCATGCCGATGCAGTCAGAATCCCCTATCTCGAACAGATTACCGAAGAAATGGAACAGCTCGCCGGAGATGCTTCACAGCTTGGCACCGGCGGGATGCGCTCCAAGCTGATTGCCGCCAAAACGACACAACGTCTCGGCATCCCCGCTTTCATCGGCCAAATGAAGGATGAAGAAGATCTGCGCACCGTCGTGGCCGGACACGGCAATGGCACCTATGTAGGTTACCTGCAAGCACAGAAACAGGCGCACAGCTTACCGAAGCAAAAACAGTGGATCGCCCTGCATTCCCCTACCCACGGTCAAATCAGGGTAGATGATGGCGCGGCGGAAGCCCTGCTCCGCAACCAGCGCAGTCTGCTTGCTGCAGGTGTCCAAGACGTCGTCGGTCACTTTTCCGAAGGCGAAGTGATCGAAGTCTACCATCAAGAGCAATTGATCGGCCGTGGCATTGCCAGAATATCAGCTGGTGAACTGAAGGCTTTACTCATTGCCCCTGCTGAAAGCAAGCGAAGCGGTACCGTGATTCACCGCGATCAATGGATTTCATTTTTGTCCCATTCCCCTTTTCCGCAAGCCAAATAAGAGATACAGGGAGGAGAAACCATGGACCAAACCAGTATGCTCCGCGAGCAAGTCATGTCTCAAGCACGCTTAGCGAAAGATGCTTCACGTCGTCTCGCGCAAATGTCTACGGATGAAAAAAACAGATTATTACTCACGATCGCCGAACAACTGCGCCAAGACGCAGCCTTGATTTTGGCAGCAAATGAGAAGGATATGCAAGCAGCCACAGCGGCCTTGCAGCCAAAAAGCTATCTGGACCGCTTGCTGTTGAACGAATCCCGGATCGAGGCCCTTGCTGGAAGCCTGGAAGAGCTAGTCGCCCTGCCTGATCCAATTGGTGAAGTCATCTCTTCCTGGACGCGTCCCAATGGCCTGTTGATTGAGCAAGTCCGTGTTCCGCTCGGGGTCATCGGCATGATCTATGAAGCCCGTCCCAATGTAACGGTAGATGCAGCCGCTATCGCCTTAAAAACAGGGAACGCGATTGTATTGCGCGGCAGCCGCTCCGCGCTGCATTCCAATCAGGCGCTGACCCAGAGCATTCGGCAGGCTCTTGCTGCCCTGCAGCTCCCGGCTGATGCGGTGCAATATCTCGCTTTGGTCGAGCATGAAGCGATCGACCTGATGTGTACGGCCAATGGTATGATCGACGTCATTATCCCGCGTGGAGGCGCTGAGCTGATCAAACGGGTGGTCCGCACTTCCAGCATCCCCGTGTTAGAGACCGGAGTTGGAAACTGCCATCTCTTTGTCGATGAAAGCGCCGATTATGAGCTTGCCGCCTCGATTGTGTTGAATGCGAAAACAAGCCGCCCTGCCGTCTGTAATGCGGCGGAAACATTGCTACTTCATCAAGACTGGCCTGTAGCCATGCAAAAGCTCCTGCTGCAGCGTCTTCATGAAGCTGGCGTGGAAATCCGCGCCTGCGATCGTACGCGCAGCCAACATCCAGAGATTGCATACATGATGGCGAGCGCCGAAGAGCAAGACTGGGATACCGAATATCTGGATCTTGTTTTCGCCGTTCGAACAGTCTCTTCGGTGGAGGAAGCTCTCGACCATATTGCACGCCATGGCACTGGTCATTCTGAGGCTATCCTGACCAGCAATCCGGTCCATGCCGAGCAATTTCTCTCTCGAGTTGATGCAGCAGCTGTCTATCACAATGCCTCCACACGTTTCACAGACGGCGGCGAGTTTGGCTTTGGAGCGGAGATCGGCATCAGCACCCAGAAAATTCATGCCCGTGGCCCTATGGGTTTACCAGCATTGACCTCCTGCAAGTATCTCGTGCGCGGGAATGGTCAAATTCGTTAAAGGAGGAAGGCACATGAGTACAGCAAGCTTACAGCAAAGCATTCGGCAGCTTCGGCTGGGTTTTCTCGGTGCTGGCTCCATTACGGAAGCCATGCTGACCGGGATCTGCAAACAAAATTTGCTTGACCCTGACCATATTTACGTAACCAATCATGGAGACGATGAACGCTTGCAATTTTTACAGCAGCGCTTTGGCGTTCATCCGACTCGCGACAAAAAAGCAATGCTCGAAAGCTGTGACACCTTGATCCTGGCTATGAAGCCAAAAGATGCCCGTGAAGCGTGTATCACTCTGCGCGGAATCATCCGGCGCGATCAATTGATCATCTCGCTGATCGCTGGCATTCCGACCGAAATGCTTGGCACCTGGCTGAACGTCGATTGTCCAATCATCCGGACCATGCCCAATACCTCGTCCGCCATCGGCCTGTCCGCAACCGGGATCGCAGCCGGACGCTTTGCGGAACAAAAGCATATGGATGTCGCCTATCATCTGTTCACCTCGATCGGCTCTGTCTTTCCCCTTCCTGAATCGGAGCTGGATATCGTAACCGGACTATCGGGAAGCGGTCCTGCCTATGTCTACTATCTGGTGGAAGCGATGGAACTAGCAGGCCAGAAAGCCGGGCTCTCCGCAGAGATGTCCCGCCAGCTGACGGTGCAGACATTGCTCGGGGCAGCTCACATGCTCCAGCATACGCAGACAGAGCCTGCTGTCCTGCGCAAAAAAGTCACAAGCCCAGGCGGTACCACGCAAGCCGGCATTGAGGTGCTCGAAGCCTATCGTTTTCAGGAAGCGGTCACTGCAGCGATTCTTCGTGCCACGCAGCGGGCCCGTGAGTTGGGCGCCCAGCATGAAAATACTTCCATTTCCTAGCTGACCTAGCTTTCTTCGCCCCATCCCCTTGTCCATGCTATACTGGATAAACATAGACGATCTAGCAAAGTAAAGGAAACGAGGGGTCTTTCGATGCATATCTACGCCTTGTATGGCACAAGCGGAACCGGCAAAAGCTCCAGCGCGATTGAACTGGCTCATCGTCTCGGCATTGATGCCATCATCGATGACGGCATTCTCATCCACCAGGGGCGTAAAATTGCTGGTACTTCTGCCAAATACGAAAAAACCAAAATACAAGCGGTCAAACGGGCCATCTTCTTTTATAAAGACCACGCTGATGAAGTGCGCCAGGCACTGAGCAGACTTTCCCTGGATCGCCTGCTCATCCTGGGTACCTCACGAAAGATGATTCGACGCATTCAGGATGCTTTGGAGCTGCCGTCTCAAGTCGAGTTCATCTCCATTGAATCGATTAAACCTGCGCAGGAGATTGAAGCTGCCCGCTATGTTCGCGAAACACTGGGCAAGCACGTCATTCCGATTCCACGTGTCGAAGTCGAGAAGGATCTCTTTCAGCGTTTGATCTCCTCCGCGCAGAAAATTCTTTCCCCCAAAAAAGAAGTGATCGGGGAAACAACGGTGGTGCATCCGTCCTTCTCCGGCGGACGTATCCAAATCCATGAACAAGTGCTGAGAAAAATCGTACAAATCTCTGCCTCTCGCTTTCCAGAAATCATGCGGGTGCATAAAACGCAGTACAGCTTTGAGGATCTCCCCCGCTTAACGATATCCCTTTCCTTACGAATTCCGTTCGGACAGCCCGTTCATCCGATCTTGCGGGAGCTGCAGCACATCTTATTCGAAGAGGTAAGCTACTGTCTTAACATTTCGCCAGCAAGCATTGATATCCAGCTGCTATCTGTGCAGTTGCTCACGGCAAAGCAAGCATAATTGACTCTCCGTTGCTCATGCTATAGGTGTACCCTACATTGAAAGGAGTGCACCTATGCTCGCAACCTATACGCCCACCATTCCTCAGCAGCAAGCGAATGTACCGATTCCGAATCCGCCGCGTGCGATTTCAACCAAGGATCTTTCCTATTTAAAGGATGCCCTCTCCTGGGAGCTGAATGCCTTTAAAAAGTTTCATTTTTATGCCCAGCAGGTACAGGACCCCCAAATCAAGCAGGCGCTGGACCAAGCCGGTCACATGCATCAACGTCATTTTCAACGCTTGCTGAGCCACCTACAAGTGAATAACACGGCGGTTATGTCGAGCCTGCCGCGCACACAATAGGGAGGGGGAAATCCGCGATGTACCAAACACAAACGCAACAGCAAAACCAGCAAAACCAGCAAAACCAGCAGAATCAAAACACGATTGCCAATCCGCAATCCGGGCAGCTGCCTCAGGTGAAGAGCCCGCAAATGAATGACCGTGATTTTATTAATGATGCCCTTTCCACCAGCAAGTACCTGGCGGAAAGTCTCAATGTCGCTGTATGGGAAGCCAGCCATCAACAGCTGCATACCGAGCTGCTCAGCATCCTGAACGAAACCCATCAATCCGCACGCAATATGTACAATCTGATGTTTCAAAAAGGTTGGTACAAATTAGAGGCTGAGGACCAAAAAAAGCTGGATCAGGCTTACCAGCAGTTTAGCGGTTATTCCAGTCAGTTTCCTTACTAATCTGCCATACAGAAGAAAGAAGACACCTGCTTTTCACGCAGGTGTCCTTTTTATGACAAGTCTTTTTAGTCTTCTTGATTGACGACAAATTCTTCTGTTTTCTTGTGCAGTTCTTGAATGGCATCTGTAACTTCATTGATTTCAGCCTGGAATTTCCCAATATTGGCCGTCACGTCCTGGATGGTTGCTGTCACCTCTTCAGCTGAAGCAGCAGTCTGTTCAGAAAGCGCAGTGACCGATAAAACCTCCTCACTGACAACCTCTTGGAAATGAATCATTTCTCCCATGTGCTGCATCACGACATGCAGAGATTGATCCAATTGCTGAGTGAGTCCGGACAGACTGGCAATGTTCTGTGTCACCTGATCGATCTTGTTCGTCTGATGACCATATTTTTGCATCGTTTCCGCCATTTCCTCCTCTGCTCTGGCTACCTCTTGCTGCATTTCATGAATGCTTTGCTGGATCCCTTTGGTTGCTTCCGCTGTTTGTTCCGCCAGCTTTCTCACTTCGTTGGCCACGACCGCAAATCCTCTGCCTGCCTCTCCTGCCCTTGAGCTCTCAATCGCTGCATTCAACGCAAGCAAATTAGTCTGGCTCGCAATCGACTGAATCGTGGAGATGACCTGGTTGATTTGAGACGAACGGGCAATCAGTACCTCCATGCTTTTATGTGCCTTCGCAAAATGTTCTGTCGTCTCTGTCCCTTCCTGCAAAAATTCCTGCAAGGATTGATAGCTGTTATCGCCCGTATTCAATACATCTTTACCGATTTCGTTAATGGTAGATACTCGTTGTTGTACTTGTTCAATTCTCGTAAGGAACTCCACATTCAGCTTGGCGATTCCTTCTATGGAAGAAGCGGCCTGCTCGTTTCCTTTTGCAATCTCTTGACTAGCTAATTCAATGGAACCAGCTTGTTGCCGGATTTCGTCCGCTTCCTGTCGGATGTGCATCGCCATGCTGTCGATCGATCCGGATGCAAGTTTGACATCTCCAATCAGGGTTCGCAGCTGCGCCACCATGTGCTGGAAGGAACCTAGGATGGACCCGATTTCATCATTGCTTTTGTATACATAATGAAAAGTGGTGAGCTCTCCTTTTGAAATCTTGTCCGCTTGCTGGCTTAAATAACCAAGGGGCTTCAAAAAACGTTTGAACAAGATAAAGAGCACGCTCATGGCTAACACAGTGAGAACCACGTTTATGCTGATGCTGAGCAGCATACGCTCTTGTCTGACGATACCGGTAATGGCCTCAACCTTGGAAGCATCGATATCCACCCCCAGGACCCCTACAACAGCCCCGCTTTCATTCGTAATGGGTGCAAATGCAGAGAGGTAATCCCCATACTTCGGATCATGAACGATCGCTGTGCTGTTGGTTGCCCCTTTCAAAACTGGTTCGATATCAGCGAAGGTAGTGGCCGAAGTTGGCTCCCCGATTGCTGATGATTCTGCATCCCGAGGGGCACCATCTACGAGCAATTGGACCTGTTCTCCCTCATGCCCAAGCGTGTACACATAAAGGGAGCCTGACTTTTCACGCAGCTCATTGAGTTGCAGCCGCAGCTCCCAATAGTTTTCGTCTTCCGTCTTCTTTTCCAAGAATGCTTGATACGTTTTCGCATTGACTTGTTTCGCAAAATGTTTGGCAGTCTCCACACTGAAAGAAGCGATGGTTTGTTCCACACTTTTTCCAATGCTGATATATAAAACGATTGCATTTACTGAAAGCACCAGCAACAAAATCGATGCTGCAAAAAGAATGATTTTGGTGATAATACTCTTCTGTTTCATCTCTGGCATCCTCCCCACCTTTTATCTAACTACTTATTTCCCTGAAACATTAGATTGAAAACCACAGCTAATTGGAGAAATGCAAACTTGGTTGGTTCTTCTATCTTTCATTTGGTTGGAGACATGGGTGGTTCTTTTCGCTAAGCTAGGGAAAGAACAGCCTGTGTGGAGGGATTCTTCGTGATTTCAGCTTTTTTTCACGGCATCATTTTGGCGTTTGGCCTCATCTTGCCGCTCGGTGCACAAAATGTATTCGTATTTAATCAGGGAGCCAGACAACCAACCTTAAGCCGCGTCTTGCCGGTCATCATCACCGCAGCGTTCTGCGACACCTTGCTGATCCTGCTTGCGGTGATGGGCGTCTCATTGGTGGTGCTTACCTTTGCTTGGCTAAAAACAACCTTATATGTCATTGGCTTTTTCTTTTTGGCCTATATGGGATGGTTGACCTGGAAAAGCAAACCAACCCTTGAAGGGGATGCGCAAGAAGGCTTTTCCGCCAAAAAGCAGATGATGTTTGCCGCCTCTGTTTCCCTCTTCAATCCGCATGCCATCCTGGATACGATCGGGGTCATCGGCACTAGCTCGCTTGGCTACGCAGATGCAGAAAAATGGGCCTTTTTGATTGCTTGCATCCTCGTCTCTTGGCTCTGGTTTTTCGGGCTGGCGATGACGGGGCGTATCGCGGGAACACTGGATCGTTCCGGTCGAGTGATTCACCGATTAAATCGGATATCCGCCCTCCTTATCTGGGCAGTTGCCCTTTATATGGCAGCTTCCTTATTCGCTCCCTAATCGATGAAAACGGGAAAAACCCTGTTACCATGTGCAACAGGGTTTTTGGTTATGCTCTGTCAATGTTTGGACATTCTATAGCTAAACAAACGTAATTATGGAAGGAGCTGACTCGATCATGAATATTCGCCTTACCCGTTTATTTCAGCTTCGTCACCCGCTTGTCGCCTTGTTCTTGATTCTCGTCTTGCTTGGGTTGCATAGCTTCACTTCCACCGATCAACCGTCAGCCACTGTGCTGCAACAGAAGATGAGCACCATCAGCATTACGCAAGCGGGCTTTCTTCCCAATCAATTAACCAAGCGGGTTGGAGAAAAGATAACGCTGATGGTGGTCAATCAAGATACACGTCCGCATAATTTCACCATTGAGGAGCTGCACGTCCATTCTGCGACATTGAAACCGGGAGAATCGACCTCCCTGATCTTAGAGGATACCTTGCATAAGGGGGTCTATCCCTTCATCTCCAACCCTTCCGGCATACCGGAAACAGGCTACCGCGGTCAATTGTCCATCGAATAGGGCTGTTGCTTGAACGGACCAAAGGTAAGCAGCACGAGCGGGATCAATCCAAGCAAGGTCGCGATTCCGAAGAACCAATATACGCTCACAATCCCATAATAATCCGCAATGACACCGGCAATCAGATTGCAGGTCATACTGCCCAGCCCCTGGCCAACCGATGAGAATACGGCCAAGGCCGTTACTTGCAAGGAAGAAGGCGTATTTTCCCTGACAAATTGTGCGGCGGAAGCCAAGTAGAATCCAACCGAGATACCTTGCAAAAAGAAGAATACAATAATCATGGTGGTGCTAGGGGTTGTGCCATACCACAACCAGCGGAGCATGGAGACCGCAGAAGCCAGCAGAATGGTTATTTCCAGACCCCAGCGACGGATGATCGCCCCCGCAATCTTCATAAAAGGCGCTTCGCTTCCTGCAAACAGGAGGAAGGCCAACCCGATCCCGGCGATGCTGCCGCCAATATGCTGATAGTAGAGGGAAAACCAGATATTATTCGCATTTACCGAGCCAAAGACAAAGAAACAGGCAACCAGAAACAGGACAAAACGAGGCAGGCGGAGTAAATCCTTTAATCCGGAAAAGATGCCTGCACTAAACCGGGTTCCTTCGGCTTCACCTGGAATTCCCCGTAAAAACGGAATGGAACACAGAAAAGCAGCACAGAAAAAATAGAAGATGACTTGGTGCCCCCATTTTTCTACGCCAAGTCCTGTAAGATAAGCAGCAACCGCATATCCGACGGCTCCCCATAGCCGCAAGCTGCCGAATTGGACGTTGCGGGCTTTGGCATAAGTCAGGGCCATACTATCTGAAATTGGATTGACCGCACATTGAAAAAGCGAGAACACGGTGAAGAGAAATAATACCCAGCCAAAGGATGTAACAGCGGTAAAAAGCAGAGATCCTACTGCTGCAGCCAGCAGTGCAACGATCAGAACCGGTTTTCTGATTTGGTAGCGGTCACATATCATTCCCCATATTGGTTGTGCAATCATGGATACAATCGGCGTAATGGCACTGATGATCCCAATCTGCGTCCCCGTCAGCTGGATCGCTTTGTAGTATTGCGTAATAAATGGATAAAGTGCTCCGAAGGCATAATACACAAACAAATAATACCCGCAAATAGCAAAGTAGGTGCTTCCTTGTTCAAGTCCGTCTCCCTGTTTCCTTGCTTGCGTACTGGTCATTCCCCTATCCCCTATCTTTTTCTTATCTCTTTCTTGAAAAGGCTCCGCCAAAGATCTGGCGGAGCCTTACATTTTACTCATTAAACTTCCTTAACAGCAGGAAGGATTTTCTTCATATTGACGGTCCGTTGCTTTTCCCACGTTTCCGGTTTCGCCTCATCGAACGTTTCCAAAAAGGCGATAACTTCCTTGGTTAAAGGAGTCGGTGTCGATGCCCCTGAGGTCACCGCTACTTTTTTCTTCCCTTTCAGCCACTCAATATCCAGCTCGGACAGATCCGAGATGCGATAAGCGGGAACGCCGGCAATCTCTTCGGATACCTGGGCAAGGCGGTTAGAGTTATTGCTGCGCGGATCTCCCACGACAATGCACACATCCGCTTCTCCTGCCTGCTGTGCAACTGCTTCCTGCCGCACCTGTGTAGCCAGACAAATTTCATTATGCACTTCCACCTGCGGATATCGTTTGATAATGGCATCCATCAGATGCTTGACGTCCCACTGACTCATCGTCGTCTGGTTCGTCACGATCAATCGGTCGCTCGGCATCGACAGCGCTTCTACCTCATCCAGCGTCTGTACGAGATGCACATGGTCTGGTGCGATTCCGACGGCTCCCTCTGGCTCGGGGTGACCTTTTTTGCCGATATAGATGACGTGGTATCCGTCTGCCACCTTTTCCCTGATCAGCTCATGTGTTTTGGTCACATCCGGGCAAGTCGCGTCAACAACGGTCAAGCCTTTCTCCCGCGCTTTCTTGCGTACCTCCGGAGACACGCCATGAGCGGTGAAGATGACCGTTCCTTTTTCCACTTTATCTAATAGGGCAAGGCGATCCTCACCATCCAACGTGATGATCCCTTCCTTTTCAAATGCCTCTACAACGTGCGAGTTGTGTACGATCATGCCGAGAATGTGGATGGGACGCGGCAAATCAAAGTTTTGCGCCGTACGCAGCGCAAGCACCATCGCATCCACTACACCATAGCA
>DASQNU010000195.1:0-7562 GCA_035644815.1 Bathyarchaeia archaeon
AAGCTCGGCGGTATCATCGAAATCTATGAAAAATTCACGGGAGAAGATCCACGCAAAGTACCGATGAAGATCTTCCCTGCGGTTCACTATTCCATGGGCGGTATGTGGGTAGACTACAACCAAATGACCAACATTCCAGGCCTGTTCGCAGCAGGTGAGTGCGATTATTCTCAGCACGGTGCGAACCGACTCGGAGCAAACTCCCTCCTTTCTGCAATCTACGGAGGAATGGTGGCAGGTCCAAAAGCCCTGGAATATATCAATGGCTTGAAGCAAACAACCGATTCCTTGTCCAGCACGCTGTTTGACAGCGCTGCGAAGCAACAACAAGAGAAATACGACAACATCCTCAAAATGGACGGAACCGAAAACGCATATGTGATCCACCGTGAACTGGGCGAATGGATGACAGACAATGTGACGGTAGTACGCTACAACGATCGTCTGCAAAAAACAGACGAGAAGATTCAAGAGTTGATGGAGCGCTACAAGCGCATCAACATCAATGACACCAACCGTTGGAGCAACAGCGGCGCTTCCTTTACGCGTCATCTGTGGAACATGCTGGTACTGTCTCGTGTAATCACCTTGGGTGCGTTGCAACGTGATGAGAGCCGCGGCGCTCACTACAAGCCGGAATTCCCAGAGCGTAATGACGAGCAGTTCATGAAAACCACGATGGCGAAATACAACGCTGAGACTACAGCACCAGAAATTTACTACGAAGACGTCGATGTTTCGTTGATCCCGCCGCGTAAACGCGACTACTCTCAAAATAAGAAAGGTGGGGAATGATCATGGCGGAAAAACTTATTCACCTGATCATCACCCGTCAGGATAGTCCTGACAGCGCTCCATATAAAGAGGAATTCAAGATTCCATATCGTCCAAACATGAACGTGATTTCCGCGTTGATGGAGATCCAACGCAATCCAGTGAATGCAACTGGACAGCATACATCTCCCGTTACTTGGGAATCCAACTGCTTGGAAGAAGTATGTGGAGCATGCTCTATGGTGATTAACGGCAAACCGCGCCAAGCATGTACAGCACTGATTGACAAGCTGGAGCAGCCGATTCGTCTGGAACCAATGCGCACATTCCCTGTACAACGTGACCTGTCCATCGACCGCAGCCGTATGTTTGATGCCCTGAAACGGGTAAAAGCATGGATTCCAATTGATGGTACGCATGATCTGGGTCCTGGACCTCGCATGCCTGAGGTTGAGCGTCAATGGGCGTATGAGTTGTCCAAATGCATGACTTGCGGGGTTTGCTTGGAAGCATGTCCAAACGTGAATGAAAAAACAGCGTTTATCGGACCTTTCGCGATCTCCCAAGTGCGTCTGTTCAATCAGCATCCAACTGGTCAAATGAACAAACACGAGCGTCTGGAAGCTTTGATGGAGGAAGGCGGTATTCAGGAGTGCGGTAACTCGCAAAACTGCGTACAGGCTTGCCCGAAAGGTATTCCACTCACCACTTCCATTGCTCATATGAACAAAGAAACAACCAAACACGCAGTCAAGAAGTTTTTCTTCTCCTAAGATTGCGCGAAAAGAGCCCCTTGTCGGAAATAGTCGGCAAGGGGCTTTTTGTTTTGTTTGCGGTGGGGGAAGGGAAGAGAGGGCTTTCTCTGCGTTCTTGTCACACCCGCAAGAGAGTATTGACTGTCCGGTTCCGCTTCCAAAAACGGTACGTCGCGCAAAAGGGTTCAAAGAAGCCAATTCAACCGATGGGGTTGCGCGACAAACGTGTACCATTTTTGGAAGCTCCACCTTTGTTGGTGTGACAAAGACTTCGCCCGTCCCTCTCTTCCCTTCCTCACGTGGCGATTGGCAAAAGTCCTTCTATCAAAAGAGTAAAAGCATGAAAACATGCTCTCCCCACCGCAGCCACGAAGTACGCCAAAAGGTTTGTTTGCAAGTATTCAAATGCTTATTCATGAATACCTTTTTGCCTCCGATGGAAAACTGATGAAAATGGCACATCTTTTGTTAACTGGAGAAGTGTGCACGTAGCTCGCCAAATCCCTGGCGAATGCAAGTTTTCGATAGGAGGTTGCAATGAAAAAACGGCTGATCAGTACAGGAACAGCGTTATCATTACTCATTTTTCCCATCTCGGTCTATTCCCCCGAAACTTCCGCAAACGCACAACCGGTTCAGTCTGTCCCTGCACTTGACCCGTTCACGAGACAAGTGACCCAAGACATTCATTCAGTACGTGCAGCCGGCTCGATTCACCCCAGCGGTGCAACAAGCAAAATGGACACGACGAGAGCTGATGAATGGATGAATGTAGGAGAAGTCGTGTTAGGAGAAAAAGTGAATGAAGTGCCCTCCTCCAATCTGGAAATGATTGAAGCTCCAAAGACATGGCAGCAATATGGGGTAAAAGGCGAGGGCATGCTGATTTCCGTGATCGATACCGGTATCAATCCGAAGCACCCTGACATGGCCCCACCCAGAGATAAACGCAGCGCCCAGCAAAAGGCAGGCTCCACGCAAAAAGTAATTCCGGGTTATAACTGGGCGGATCGAGACCAAGTCACCAAAGATGTCGGAGAATCTCAGCATGGGATGCATGTCGCGGGCATTGCTGCCGGCAATGGAAAGGTAAAAGGAGTCGCCCCAGAAGCCCAGCTGCTCAGCCAGAAGGTATTCAGTAATTATCAAGGAGACGTTCCAGGCTTGACAGAATCCATTCTGTTTGCGATCAATGATTCGATTGCCAAGAAGGCCGATGTGATTAACCTAAGCTTGGGCTCCTCCGCAGGTTATGTGGATGATGCGAATATGGAGCAATATGCGATCAAACGGGCAGTGGATAACGGCGTGATCGTGGTTGCCGCCGCTGGAAACGATGGTTACTTTGGAAGCGATAAAGTATTGGAGCAAAATCCAGATACGTCCATGGTCGGCTCGCCCGGACTTGCTCCGGATGCTCTTTCCGTCGCTTCTGCCAACAGCACGACCTTGGCAGGGGTAAGCTTTGCCGTTAAGCAAGTGGAGGGCCTCGAGCGTGTAGTCTACTTGCAGGCACATGCTGGCAATGGCGATCCTTTGCGTCCAACCCAAGCACTCACTCGCGATTATCCGCTCATCTACATGGGCAAAGGAAAAAAAGAAGATTACAACGTCTCGGTAAAAGGAAAAGTCGTGCTGGTTGAACGTGGAGTCATTACGTTTGACGAGAAGCTTCGTTTGGCCATAGAAGCGGGAGCGGCGGGTGTCATCATTTACAATGATCAACCGGGCCCGATTATCATCAGTGCGGAAGAAAGCAAGAATATCCCTGCTGTGTCAATCTTGAAGCAGGCAGGGGAAACGCTTGCCGCTGCACTGAAAAAAGGAAAAAAGGTCAGCATTTCCTTTGATGGGCAATATGGGCAAAATCTCTTGCCTTATCCTCATGGTGGGACCATCTCTTCCTTTTCCTCCTGGGGGCCGACACCTGATTTGCAATTTAAACCGGAAATAACAGCACCTGGCGGCGGGATTCTCTCCACGGTAAAAGAGGGGGATTACGCGGTAAAAAGCGGGACGTCCATGGCAACCCCGCATGTGGCAGGCGCGATGGCGCTGATGAAGCAGGCGTATCAAAAAATGGGACGTACATTGCAAGGGCGTGCCTTGGTCGAAACAATGAAAACCGCCGCGATGAACACGGCACAGCCCATCATGGATCCGCGGGAAACGGCTACTGCGGCTGTAGGGAGCCAAAAAGGGGAACTGCCCTACTCCCCGCGTGTACAGGGAGCAGGAATGCTGCAAATCGCTAAAGCGATACAGACTCCTGTCATCGTTACCGACCGGAAAGGAAAAGCAGGCGTTTCGTTGGGGGAGATTGGGCCTACCACGACATTTTCCTTATATATTGAAAACAAGTTTGGCAAGAAGCCGATCGCGTATCAGATCGGGGATGCTTTTGGCGTATTAACCGACCTGCATCGCGATGGATACAACTGGTTTCGGGAGACGCTTTTGCCAGATGCTAAGCTGCAGATTTCTCCCACCCAGGTAACGGTGGCTCCCGGCCAGCGAAAAGAAGTGAAAGTGACCATGACGATTCCGGCAAACAGCCCGCGCAATATTTTTGCGGAAGGCTATATCCGGTTTCAACCGCAAGCAGAAGATTTCCCTGTTCTGCATGTTCCCTACTTTGGCTTCTATGGCAATTGGAATGAACCCCGTGTCATGGATGCACCGATGTGGGAAGAGGATAGTCAGGAAAAACGGACCGGTGTCAAAACGACCTGGTATCACGATAAAGAAAATGATAAGTGGAAGTATCGTGATTATCTTGGCGTGACCGGAATCAATGAGGACGGTCGTATTCAGGTCGATCCTAGCCGCGTCGCCTTTTCTCCCAATGGCGATGGTCATTATGACAAGGCTGCTCCCTCGATTACCTTTTTGCGCAATGCCAAGCAGGTAGCCATCGATGTGTTGGATCATGAAGGTAAGGTCATTCGCTCTCTGGCCAGAGATGAAAAAATAACAAAATATGATCAATCCAAGCTGGGGATCCCTTATTACTACACGGAGAAGGAAGAATGGAGCTGGGACGGAAAGGCCTATTCCACAGAAAAAGGAGAGTATGTCCAAGTACCGGACGGATCGTATCATTTCCAGATACGCGCGAAAATCGATAGTCGCAACGCGAACTGGCAGACCATGACGCTGCCCATTCATGTGGATACGAAAGCGCCCAGCTTATCCGCCTCGTTGGAAGGAAACCGGGTGCACTGGTCTAGTAAAGACAAGGACGTCCAGGGCTATCTCCTCTACGTAGACGGGAAAAAGACGGGAGGACCGTATTCGGCTACGGAAAAAGGGACTATCATCAGTCAGCCGCAGAAGAAAATGACGGTAGTGGCATACGACTACGCAGGCAATATGACCATGGCCAATGTGAATGGTCAAAGCGATACGGTGCCGCCAACCGTTCATTTCCCGGATGATCTGTTTGAGCAAATTGTAGTGAGCAATCGCCCGCATGTGCCGATCCGAGGCCGAGTGAGCGGCGAAGATATGCCTGACCGGATACGCATGACGATCAATAAGGCCCCCGTAAAAGTAGAAGAGGACGGAAGCTTTGACACGGTGCTGCAGCTTCCAGAGGGATTGCATTTCGTCATGTATCGTGTGAGCGATGTTTACGGCAACGCCAGACAGTTCACCCAGCGTGTCATCGTTGACATGACCCCGCCGCAGCTGTTGTTGATCAATGATGGGACGGAGGAGCCATTCTATGATTCCGCGACAAAACGGATGCTTCTCCCTCTGCGCTTGCAATATCGGGATGCGACCTACAAAGGCTTCTTGAAGGTCAATGGGCAAATTATCGATAGCTGGGAAGAAGATCAATTGGAAAAAGCCGTGCAAAAGCTCTTTGTTCATCCGCTTCCGCTGAAGCAGGGGGAAAATCGCCTGCTGGTCGAAGGAGTGGATGATGCGGGAAATCGATCGACCCTGAACATTCACGCCTATGTTGATACCAATGCCGGCACATTGGTCCTCCATCATGGGGAACAACGGTTGACCTACCAAGCCAAGGAATTGCCTGTCCCAAGCCTTCAGTTGTCCAAGCCAAGCTATGAAGGAAAGGTTGGCGATCCGCTTGTCCTGCAAGGTAAAGTCAACTCCTCATTACCTGCGCGCTTTCAATTTTATTATGGGGAAGATCGCTTGCATGGGGATGTCAATGATCGCAATGAGTTCCGCCTGACATTGCCCGAAGTGAAGGAAGGGAAAGAAAAAGTAGTGGTGATCGCCATTGATGAGCTGGGTCGTGAGCAGCGTCTCGATGTACCTGTTATTGGTAAAAAAGCGAAAGACTAGCATGAGGAAGGGCCCCCACGGGAAGGTAATCTGCAAATCTCGTGTGGGTCTCTTTTTCTTGCCTGAGTATCGTGGCTGCGATGGGGAGAGCATGTTCCGAAACTCCGCTTCATTCTACACCCTGCAGGGCAGCGGAGACTGTCCGCTCCGCAGTGAATCACAGGGGTCCGCAAAAGTGGTAGCCGCTACGCAGCGTAGCAGAAGCTGTAATAAAAAGATAAAAGCTTGGAAAGATGCGTTTATTCATGCATTTTTCTTTTCATCCGTGTGTCTTTTATAAGCAAACGCCACGTGAGGAAGGGAAGAGAGGGATGGGCGGAGTCTTTGTCACACCTCCCAAGGTGGAGCTTTCCAAAATGGTACACGCTTGTCGCGCAACCCCGGCGGTTGAATATGCTTCTTCGAAACCTTTTGCGCGACGTACCGTTTTGGGACGCGGAACCGGACAGTCACCACTCCCCTGCAGGTGTGGCAAGAACGCAGAGAAAGCCCTCTCTTCCCTTCCCCCACCACTATGATTGCAAAAACCTTATCAAATGCAGGTGAAAAATAATGTTTTATCACGGGATTAACAGGGAATATGTCTATCATAGTTATCCAATCCTTTCGCCGCGCCGCAGGGTTGCCGAGAAGAAGGATGACCAGTTGGCAGATCGGATTCATTTAATCGAACAATTCGGACTTGAACCTGTACATTTGTTGGAAGCAAGCGAAGAGTACCCGGAAGAACAATGCATTGAAGCATGCTTTCGTTTTGGTGATACTGTCTTTGCTTTTAACGACCTGCCTGATCCACTTTGGCAACTAAGCAGACACGAGATAGGTGTGCCGGTATTGGATCTGCGTGATTGCCAGCAGATCTATCTGCTGCAGGAAGACCGCGAAATTTGTCGGTTGTTTCCCCATAAGCAAATTCAAGTTTTATGATAAAAAGGAAGAATGAAATAGGACTTGTATCCTACAAGATTCGACACTATAATGAGCCTAGTAGGGACAATCAGCCAGGAAAGGAAATGTCTATATGAAATCTCAGTATATCAATCCCTTTCTAGAATCGGCTTCTACCGTAATCGAACAAGTTTGCAACGTGCCGATTACACGAGGTGAACATGAGATCAAAGATGTGGCGTTCTACGATGATCATATCTGGATCAAAATCGGTTTGACCGGTCAAATGCAAGGGGACGTTATTTTTGGATTGCATAATGAGGTTGCCCTACGTGTAGTTTCGGCGATGATGGGTGGTTTCCCTATTCAAGAGATGGACGAGATGGGGAAAAGTGCGATTTCGGAGCTTGGCAATATGATCTCTGGAAATGCAAGTACACTGCTGTTCAATCAGGGTGTAGCGATTGACATCACCCCACCGCAACTGATCCACGATCATGAAACGCTTCCGACTTCAGGCAAAGCACTCACTGTTCCATTGAATCTGGGTGAACTGGGAAGTCTGGAAATTCAAGTACTGGTGCTCTCTTAATCGTATCTACTAACCTGTAAAAGGTTTCGCGAAACCCCTATTCGGCATGGACATGTGCCGTCGGGGTTTTTCCTGTTTATTGCGGGAAAGAAATAATTTCTCAATAATAAAAAAAGATAAAATATTCACTGAATGATGGTCACCAAAAATGGGATGTAGTATTGTTTGGTATAGTAGGGGGGGTCTCATTGCTAACATATATAAAACAATTCGTCGGAATGTTCTTGCTTGTTATT
>DASQNU010000196.1:0-4430 GCA_035644815.1 Bathyarchaeia archaeon
CAGCCCGTATCTCGGATTATACGGTCTTTTTCCTGAATGGACATCTTGTGGAGGCTAGTGAAACGAACACGATTTTTACAACCCCCAAGGACAAGCGGACAGAAGATTATATCACCGGAAGATTCGGGTAGTCAGAGAAAAAATGAACGGAGGAATGCCTATTGGAAACCCGATCCAACTTCCACCTATCCTTGGAACAATTACATACGGATCTGCTTCGCATGGGCCACCGTGTGGAAGAACAGATCCATCGTGCGGTAGATTCGCTCGCAAAGCTGGATATGATGCTGGCAAAAGAAACCATCCAGCTAGATGATGAGATCGATAATATGTTGATTGCGATCGAGGATCATTGTGTGAGGCTGATCGCTTTGCAACAACCCATCGCGAGAGATCTTCGTCTGATCAGCATGGCGATGAAAATCGTGACCGACCTGGAGCGGATAGGTGATCACGGTGTAGATATCGCCAAAACAACACTGCAGCTTACGGGAGAAACCCTTGTAAAGCCGCTCGTGGACATCCCCCAAATGGCTGCAAAGGCGATGGAAATGCTCCACCAGGCGCTCAAGGCTTACATCGATCAGGATGTTTCTCTTGCCGAGCAGCTGGCCCCCATGGACGATGAGGTGGACAGCCTGTACAGCAAGATTTTTGAGGAAGTCACCGCTCTCATGGGAACAGATCGATCAACGAACCGTCAATTATCTCATCTTCTGATGGTTGCCCGTTATCTCGAGCGCATTGCCGATCATGCTACCAATATCGGTGAGTGGGTCATTTATGTTGTTACGGGAGAACGAAGGGATTTGAATATTTGAGTGCTTATCCCGTATCAAGAAAAAAATCGTCGAGATGAACTCGGCGATTTTGTTTGTTTCTTCACGTTTTTAAAGGAAAAAGGGAATAAGTAAAAGGAAAAGGGAAATGCACAAAACAACGAATTTTCGTTTTCCCTTTAAAGTAAGGGCATAACAAATACCAAAATATGTGATTATGATAGGAAACCCGAAAAGCATTAATAAAGCTGTAAAGAGATATCCAGCAATATTAGTAGAGGTATATTCAGAATGTACTAACAAGAGCAGATAAAGGATAGTGAAGATAATACCTAATTTGTAGCGCTTCCTCATAAATTTCAACTTATTAGCCTTTCCAGGTAAAAATAATTTATCCTCTGGGTCTAGAAATAAAATGCAGTAAGCCAATATAAAGAGTAAGCAGAAAACAGTGCCAATGATGAATACCATGTTTAATCACCTTAGAGGAATTTTAGTAAGAAAGCATCAATACCAAGTACCTGTATTTTACGTTATTTTCAAATGAAAAAAAGCACCCAAAATTTTAGGTTCCCTCAAAGTCCAAAAAAACTCCCCATAAAGTGGGGAGTTTACATCTTCAAATGCTGTTTGAATTAAGTCTGGCTGGTGAATATGCAGCAGTTAGAACGCAAACGAATACGGATATTGGAGCCGTGAAAAGATAAAAGGTTGTAAAATACGGGATGGCTTCTGCCTCGGCAAATCCCATTACGTTTCTGTAATTGACGATCCCGTCTCCGCCGCCGTCTCCCCCCGTTGCCACAAAAGAAGCTGCGATCAGATAGATCAGCACTTTTTCGGAAATCGAAGGGACGATGCCCACCCATAGTGCGGTTTGTTTGACAGCATGTTTGGTCGTTTTTCCGACATAATAGCCTCCGATTATATAAGGCACTACTACCATGAAGCAGCCGAGAACAAGACCGGACAGGTCCCTCTGGTGGTCGATCGGAAGACCGGTTATTGCCATATAAGATCGTGCAGTAACCAGCAACGTAAGGAAATAAGCTGCAGTAACGACAACCCATCCTCTAACCATTTCTTGTTTTATCATCCTTGCACCTCGCTTAAAGTTATTACTATCTCTAAGACGTCTAAGCATATTGAAATGTTTTGGGATATCATAGAACAATCAAAGAAAACCCTAGCCATGTAATAAACCGAATACACAACTAGGGTTCTTATAGTTTTTGCGATTAGGTTCTATCAACGAATATAGATGCTCGGCCATCCCAGACAAAGAATACGCAGCCTTGGTGATTTCCACCATAGAAGCGGTCTGTTCTTCTACCGCGGACACGATCGTGTGAGTGCTGTTTTTTTTTGCATGAAACGTGTAAATGGATACTAATCGAACGAAAGCTATGCAGCAGTACTTTTATACCTATTATAGCTTGCCGATATGGGTGGTAAGCCAGATCATAAAAAAACTCCCCACTAAGTAGGGAGGATAATCTCTCATTTTCATTTCCGTTAACAGCTGCTGCTGTCATGCCAATGTCTCATCTTCCTCTTCTCGGCGTAGCGGACAAATTGATTCTCATGATAGAAATGCTTTTTATAGTAGTGAATATGCTTCTGCGGATCTTTGTGCTCATAAAACTTGGCCAGCATTTGATACTCCGACGCTTTCTTAAAATGGTACTCCATTTTATCCTTATACACACTTATCCCTCCTTTGAAATCGTTTCTTTGCAGTTTATGCAAAGAAAGGACATGGAGAAAGGGACAAGTACCTATGCATGTAAATTGATGAATTTGTCTTACCATCTTTAAAAACTTTTCCACGTAAAATCGATACTGAGATACCCGACGGGCTTTTCTTTAAAAGCAAACGGTTCTTTTGTCGCCAGCTCCGGCTTGCGGAAACAGACAAGATCTTTGTGGTAACCAAAAGCGCGGCAGACTTCAGGACGAACGGCATGAATTCCACACTGATCCCGATATAGATCGTAGAAGATACAAGTTCCTGTATATCTCGGTTGATTTTCCAGCTCTTCACGGAGCTTTCGCGGCATTGATTTGATCCGCTTCTGTATCCTTTTCACTTCTTTCTCCGTTACAGGAACAGGCCCACAGCACAATCCCTTACATCCTTGGCAAGGTAATGTATCCATACTCCGTACAACCTCCTACAGATTTCCGAATCAAAACACGAAAAAAAGGGTATGCCCAAGAGCACCCCTTTGTCGAAAAGAAAAAGCTCCCGAAATTGGGAGCGTCATTTCCTGTCAGTTACCAATATTATAGCACTTATGACGTAGAGGAGGGAAGATAGAATTCACAAGGATCAGCTATGAACAGCCTTTCTTTCCTCAACTGGCTTGGAAACAAGTCCGAAACGGTTTGCTCCAATTACTCCAGCGATGATCATGGCTGCCCCGATCAAATGGTAAAGCGTCACTTCCTCGCCAAGAAACAGTGCACCAGCACCAAGCGAGACAACCGTCGACAGGTTGGAAAATACACTGGCTTTTGACGCCTCGATTTTCGATAAAATGTAATTGCTAAACACGGATGTCACTAGCGAGGACAGCACGCCCAGGTAGAGGATCGCTACCGTAAATTTCCCGTGAGCAAGCGGGGCAAAAAACTGATGAAGAGTCCCATTAGCCGCATGCTTCGTACCGGATAACACCAAAAAGGTGACAAAGCCTAATCCCATCATGATATAGCTCAACTCGGACGGGCTGAATTGCTTCGACAGCGAGCGGGACAGCACACTGTTTCCAGCCAAGGCCAGGCACGACAGGAAGAGCAGGAAAATCCCGGTTACGTTTTGCAGATCAATGCTGCTTCCCTTGATCAGAAAAATCAACAAAACACCCAGCACCGAAAGAAAAATCGAAAGCTTTTGCTTGAGATTGGTCTGTTCCTTCAAAAAGAGGGAGGCAAGGATCAACGTCAATACCGGGGTGAGCGCCAGCAAAATCCCTCCTTCGGCAGAGGTGGCATGCTGCAACCCAAACGTTTGAAATGTAAAAAAGGAGGTCGGGTAAAAAAGGGCAAGCACCAATACCCACTTCAGGCTCTTCCCGCGATAGTCGAGCTTGATCTTGCCGAGGGCAACCGGTATGGACATCACAGCAAACGAAGCCATGAACCGGAAAGCGAGCGTATCCAGTGGATCGGCAGTTTCCAACGCGTATTTGGTAAACAGGAATGAAAAGCCGATAATGATTGCATTGATAGCGGCAAACGTATAAGCAAGCCATAAACCTCTATTATTCATGGTAAGAACTCCTTCGCTATTTGATTCGCTCCAAGCTTATGTATCAAGTATATATTTTCTTACAACAAGTCTCCTCGGCAGATTGATGTAAGCGAGGATACGAAAAAGGGACTGCTTGCAGGAGGGTTGGTCTTACGCCAAAAGTCTGACCAGGCAGGGAAAAGGAATGGAAAGAGCGAAAACGAAGGATGATGCCAAAATGAGATCAAGTTCTGGCCAAATCCGGTTAGCCTCGTTGCGCTTTTGGGCAGGATAAAGCTGGGAGGAATGCTTATGTGCGGAAGGTTTACCATCATTGCAGACCCGGCCAAAGTGATGGAACGATATATATTGGACGAGATTCCGTTTGCCTACGAACCCCGTTACAATGCGGCACC
>DASQNU010000197.1:0-8824 GCA_035644815.1 Bathyarchaeia archaeon
AGGCTGGATCAGGTTGTCTACATAAAAGCGATATCCCTTGGTCGAAGGTACACGTCCAGCTGACGTATGGGGTTGCTCTAAATAACCCAGTTCTTCCAGGTCCGCCATTTCATTTCGGATGGTTGCCGAAGAAAAGCCAACCCCTTCACGTTTTGAAATGGTACGGGAGCCAACGGGTTCAGCCGACTGGATGTAATTGTCGATAATGGCACTCAAAATCATGCGTTGTCGATCTGTCAACATGCTGCTTCTTCCCCCTTTGTCTCATACCAACTTATTTGCGGGAAACCGTTCCTTGCATAACGGAATGAAGGCTTGCGCTTCAAACAAAAACATCTTGCCTGCTATTTGTTAGCACTCCTGATAAACGAGTGCTAAACCATACTATAAAATTATCAATTGATGCAGCATTTGTCAATCATTGTTGGGAAACTGCTCCTACCTTTACTTGTCTCCCAAAAAGCGGGCAAACACTTCATTCCCCAGAGGCAATGCCATCTTGGTCAGACGAAGATGAGAAGGTGTCCGCTCGAGCATCCCTTTTTTCAGTTCGTCCTCTACGATTTCCCCAAACTCTTCTTCCACTGTCCGTGCAAAACGATCAGCAAAACGTTTGAGGTCGACCCCTTCACGCAGACGAAGACCCAGAATCATCTGATCTTCCATCGCTTCTCGTTGACTTACCGAAAATTGCTCAACCCGCGGCAAGCCTTCCTTGCACATTTGCATATAGATGGCCAGCGGTCCGGCGTTCACATGGCGCTCACCCGCAGCATAGCCGTGTGCACCTGCGCCAATTCCATAATAGTCATTATTCAACCAATAGGTCTTATTGTGCCTGCTTTCCAAGCCATTTTTGGAAAAATTGCTGATCTCATACTGGTGGTAGCCGTTCACTTCCATCGCATCAATCAGCTGGAGATACATCGCCAGCTCCGCATCCTCTGTCGGCAGCAGCAATTGCCCTTTTTGATAGAGGGTATGAAACAGTGTATTTTCCTCTACTTTCAGACTGTAGGCAGAAAAATGGGTGGTTGGCATGCGCAGTGCCTCTTCCAGAGTCGCTTGGAAGATCTCCTCGGTCTGCCCTGGCAATCCAAACATCAAGTCGAGCGAGAGATTTTCAAAGCCGACAGCCAAAGCATTATCCACACTGCGGTACACATCATCCTTGCTGTGAATGCGCCCCAATTTCTTTAACAATTCATTATCAAAAGATTGAACCCCGAAGCTGAGTCGATTTACTCCGTATTCATGCATCAAAGCAAGCTTTTCTTTATCGGTTGTTCCCGGATTGGCTTCCATGGTAAATTCGTTACCTTCTGCCATATGCTTGCCCAAGTGGCTTTGGACTATTTCCAGGAAACGTTTCATTTGCGCATGATCCAAAAACGTAGGTGTGCCTCCGCCGACAAAGATCGTCTCGATCCGCGTTGGCGGCATTTGTTGAAAGGTCAGTGTCATTTCACGATCAAGCGCTTCAAGGTAATCCCAGATCAACTGCGGGTTATTGGTTACAAACGAATTGAAATCACAGTAGTAGCACTTGTTGGTGCAAAATGGAATATGAATATAGACAGAATGTGGGGACAACTCGTTCCCCTCCTTCCCTGCATACAGGTTGATCGTAAAAATGAGAGACCTGACAGTGGTTGCCCCCGCCAGGTCCATTGAATGGGAAGGAAATCTGCTTCCTTCGATTATTTCTTGTCATCCATGCGGAGCACCGCCATAAATGCCTCTTGTGGAACTTCTACGGAACCAACGGCTTTCATCCGCTTTTTCCCTTCTTTTTGCTTCTCTAACAGCTTCCGTTTACGGGAAATGTCTCCCCCGTAACATTTAGCCAATACGTTTTTCCGCATTGCACTGATTGTTTCACGTGCTACGACCTTGTGGCCAATCGTCGCTTGAATCGGCACCTCAAATTGTTGACGTGGAATCAGCTCTTTCAGCTTTTCGCAAATGACTTTACCACGACCGTAGGCACTGTCTTTATGAACGATGAAGGAAAGGGCATCCACCACTTCGCCATTCAACAAAATGTCCATCTTCACCAGCTTGGAGACTTTGTAGCCTGCCATCTCATAGTCGAAGGAAGCATAGCCTTTCGTACCCGATTTCAACAGATCAAAGAAATCGTACACGATCTCGGAAAGCGGCATGTCATATTTCAGCTGCACACGGTTTTCCCCAAGATATTGCATGTCGAGGAAATCGCCGCGTTTGCCCTGGCAAAGCTGCATGACATCCCCTACATAATCCTTCGGTACCATGACCGTCGCCGTAACATATGGTTCTTCAATATGCTCGATCTTCTGCACTTCCGGCATTTTGGACGGATTGTCGATCTCAAGCGTCGTGCCATCTGTCTTAGTAATGCGATAAATTACGCTTGGTGCTGTCGTGATCAGATCAATGTTGAATTCACGCTCGATCCGCTCCTGGATAATCTCCATGTGCAAAAGTCCGAGGAATCCACAGCGAAAACCAAAGCCAAGCGCTTGCGAGGTTTCCGGCTCGAACTGTAAAGAAGCGTCATTTAACTGCAGCTTTTCCAACGCATCCCGCAAATCATTGTAGTCACTCGTATCGATCGGGTACAGACCGCAGAATACCATCGGGTTAATTTTACGGTAGCCAGCAAGCGGCTCAGTAGCCGGTCTGCTCGCATCGGTGATCGTATCCCCGACACGCGTATCCCCGACTGTTTTAATAGCCGCAGCCACATAACCTACATCGCCTACTGTCAATTCTTCTACTTGTGTTTGACGGGGAGTAGACGTACCTACCTCCGTCACTTCAAACGTTTTGCCCGTGGCCATCATTTTGATCTTCATGCCTTTGCGCATTGTTCCGTTCAACACACGAACGGACGCGATCACGCCGCGGTACGGGTCAAAATAGGAGTCGAAAATGAGTGCTTGCAGCGGAGCGTCCGGATCTCCCTCAGGAGCCGGCACTTTTTTCACCACAGCCTCCAAAATTTCTTTAATCCCGATACCTGCTTTCGCAGATGCGAGGCATGCCTCGCTGGCATCCAGGCCGATTACTTCTTCGATTTCATCTTTTACCCGCTCCGGCTCAGCGCTGGGCAGATCGATTTTGTTGATAACCGGGATGATCTCCAGATTGTTGTCGAGTGCCAGATACACGTTTGCCAACGTTTGGGCTTCAATCCCCTGCGCAGCATCCACGACCAGCAAAGCTCCTTCACAGGCTGCCAAACTGCGTGATACTTCGTATGTGAAGTCCACGTGCCCTGGGGTATCGATGAGATGAAGAATGTATTCCTCGCCGTCATCCGCCTTGTAATTCAAACGTACGGCATTCAGCTTGATGGTAATCCCGCGTTCTTTTTCCAGTTCCATGGTATCGAGGAATTGGGCTTCCATTTCGCGAGCAGTCAGCGCCCCCGTTACTTCAAGGATGCGGTCAGCCAATGTCGATTTGCCATGGTCAATATGGGCAATGATGGAAAAGTTGCGGATTTTTTTCTGTCTTTCACGGCGATCCATGTCGATTAGTTCCCTCCCACGCAAGCGAGATTCACAAAATCCCTGCTTTGCGAGCTACCTTACGAAAAAAATGCACTAAGGTTTATTATAGCAAAGCCCTATTCCCACGGCAACCAATGATCATCATGTCTCGCCTACGTCATTTTCTTATGGTAGATTGATGACAAGATGGTATTTTTTTCTGCCACTGACGAAGGGAGAGTCTGCCATGTTTCAATTCGACCGGTTGGTTTTTGCCACCAACCATCCTGATCAAGTAGATTTGCATATACGAACCAAACGCGGGCTCACACTCACTGCCTCCGGTCACTCCTTTCCAGGTGTAGCGACCCGGATCTATCCGTTTGCAGGCGGCGGCTTTCTTGAAGTCGCTTTCATTGAAAATGCGGAGGAAGCAAACAAAAGCGTTGAAGGACGAGCCATGGCAGAACTGCTCAAGGAACAAGGTGACAGCTTCACCGCCTTGGTCCTGGAAACCGATGATCTTGATCGCGTAAAACGGATCCTTGAAGAAGAAAAATATCCCGTTACCGTGACACCTGTGCAGCATATGACAGATGCATCGGGAAAACCTTTTCAATTCCAAATGCTTGGCACGTATCCACATCTGCCTTGGTTTGTCATGTACGACAAGCCTCGGGACACACCTCGGGGATATCCGCAAGCGGCTGTCTTGCGTACCACTACCTTTACGGCTGACTTAAAGATCCTTGAAAAAATTATCGGTATGCCAGCTACTACGATTCAATATCCGAATACAACTGCAGCCATGCTTCCGCTTTTTAATGCTTCATTGCGAATTGAATCAGCAGATCAATATGGATTTAGCTATTTCGATCCGGCAGGTCTGCTGCTCGATAAACCGCTGGAGGAAGAAACGGATCAAGAGTTTCATTGAAAAGATGGTACTTATAGCATTTACTAAGCCGCCTTTTCCATAACGGGAAGGCGGCTTGATTTATCCATGATGCTCGAATCTGATTTATTACTGAGCCCGCTTCTTCAGCTGTTCGGCGATCTTGGCCGGGAAGATTTGCTCAATCTGCGTCCAGTATGAAGCACCAGGCTCAGACATCGCATGTCCCAGCACCCGATAGGTTTGACCGACATAATGGATCTCAAATTTTACAGGCGCACGGATGCCCGCAGAGCTTAACGGATCCTCCGAGTGCATCGTTATCCACGCATAGACCTGGAGTTGATCGGCCGAATAGCTCTTTACACCGAGCAGCTCAATACCGACTTTCATTTCCTTTCCAGCCGCCGTAAACGCCTCGTTCGTCTCCACATAATGACGGATCAACGGTTCCACCAAGTTTCTATTGGATGGTGAGATACCCGGCTTCACTTCCACGAATACTTGACCGAAATGTACGTCGTCGGCCAGCACTTGCAGCTTCCATATTCCCGGCTCAGGCAGTGCGATGGCCGATGGGAAATGGTGGTCGGCATCATATAGCGGCCCTCCCGCCTGCCAATCCCCCAGGTAATAACGTTGACCATTTTCGTGAATGCCTACCAACTCCACCTTATTTGCTCGCAATCCATCTAGCAGCCAAACAACCTTATCTGCTTGATTTTCAAAAAATTCGCCTGCAATGATGCGTACCGGCTTTTCTCCGAGGTAGGTAACGCTTTCTTGCTGATACGTCTCTTGATGAAGAGATGACGGTTTCCATAGTGAAGGAGGATTCCATACCTTTCCTGGTAACTGCAGCTCTTGTTCTTCTGTCCCTTCGGAAGGGCTGGCTGTCTCATGGTTGGATGGCAATGAAGTCGTTTCCCATAGCGAAAGCATGACAATAGCCGCAATAGACGCAACGACTGCAACTGAGCCGAGCAGACGATTCCGCATTCTCCATTGTTGTCTGTTCGTCACTCTATCTTTCACAGCACGCTCCATTTCAGAGGTAAAGACGATCTCATTCAGCAGGCCAGAATCTGCGTCCGCCTTTAGCTCTCGCAATGATTTTTCTATGTCCATTCCAGCCCCTCCTCCTCTTCGATCAAAGCCTTTAGTTGCAAGCGGGCGCGATGGAGCTTTGTACGCACTGCTCCCTCTTTCATGTTCAGGATGTCAGCAATCTGCGCCACCGACATATCAGCGTAGTAATGCAAAGCAATCACCTGCCGATATCCACGTGACAGGCGCAAAACCAAGTGGGCGATATTTTCCCGCTCGACCCTTCGCATCACGGTTTGTTCTACGGTGCGTTCATCTGTTTTTTCAGGGAGAAGTCCCGGAAAGATATTGCGAAACGACCAGGATCGTAAATATCCTTTGCACTCATTAACCGCTATGCGGTACATCCACGTATGAATATCGCTATCTCCCCGGAACGAATCGAGTTGGCGATATACTTTCACGAATACATCCTGGGTAATATCTTCTGCTAACGCGCGGTCTTTTACAAAAAGGTAGACGAGACGCAAGATCCGGGTTCCATACTCGCGCATCAATTGCTCCAATTGTGCATCATTCGTTTGCTGCAAAGGTTCCAGATCAGCCAGATGTCTCTCCTCCTCTTTTTTTGACGTGGCGGTATTTGATTAGATGCAGCAGGTATGCAGAACGTTACATCCGCTTTTGTTGTTTCTGCAAACATCGTGGTGGGGAAGGGAAGAACGGGCCGGGCTCCGTACTTGCCACACCCGCATGGAAGCAGGGACTGCCCGGTTCCGCTCGAAAAACGGTACGTCACGCAAAAGTTTCGAGGAAGCGTATTCATGCGTAGAGGTTGCCTGACAAGCGTGTCCCGTTTTTGCAAGCTCCACCTTGGAGGGTGCGGCAAAGACTCCGCCCGTCCCGTTCTTCCCTTCCTCGTTGAGGCATTCAAAAAAACAAAGACAGCCTCTGCTACGCTGGTGAGCATGTTCCGAAACGGAGCGCCTGCGGAGCCCGACCCAGCGGAGCGGTAAATCGCGGGAAAGAGGGGTGTAAACCTGGTTAGGCTACAAAGCGTTTACCACTTTTTGCACACCCCCGCGATTTGGTGCGGAGCGGACAGTCTCCACCCGCACCGGGGCGTAGAATGAAGCGGAGTTTCGGAACATGCTCACCCACCCGCAGCCACGTAGCACCCCTATTCGTTTTGTGAACATCGTATTAAGAAAGTGAGAACAGCCGGGCGATGTTCATTCCCTTCCATACGCAGCTGTGAAAAAACCTGAACCCATCTTACGAGTTCAGGCCTTGAAAACCAATATCAAGTTAACCGATCACTGTCAGCTCTTTCGGGAAGCTGGTCAGTACTTCACAACCATTTTCCGTCACGAACACATCATCTTCAATCCGTACACCGCCGACCCCTGGGAGATAGATTCCCGGTTCGATCGTAAAGACCATGCCGGCGCGGACCGTATTCTGATTGGCTCCATGGATGGAAGGGTACTCGTGAATATCCATCCCCATTCCATGACCGAGACGATGCATGAAATACTCACCGTAGCCTTTTTCTGTAATAACGTCGCGGGCTGCCTTGTCAAGGCTTGCAAGCGTAACGCCGGGACGAGTCGCCTCGATGGCGGCCAGATTGGCGGCAAGCACGGTGTTGTAGATTTCTTTTTGCTTCTCGTTAATCTCCCCTACCGCAAAGGTGCGGGTAATATCGGAGACATAACCGTCTGCCACTACTCCCATATCAAACAAGAGCAAATCTCCCTCGCGGATGACTCTCTCTCCCGGATGACCATGAGGCAGTGCCGAATTTTCCCCAGCCAATACCATCGTATCGAAGGATGGGCCGTTTGCTCCCAGTCGTTTCATCAAATATTCCAGCTCAGCCACCATTTCCGCTTCAGTGACACCCGCTTTTACTTTTTTCAACCCTTCAGCCAGCACTTGTTCTACAAGCGCGACTGCATGTTTGATACGGACGATTTCTTCTGGTGTCTTGATGAGACGCATTTCACGCAGTGGAAACTCCATATCGATATACTGCTCAGCGCCTAACACGGATGCCAGAGCTTCATATCGATTGACCGTGAGATGATCCTTTTCTAAACCTACCCGTTTTACCTGAGCAGGGAGGATTCCTTTTACGATCTCGTACGGGTTATCTGTATCCTTGTGAGTGGCAATCTTTTTCACGCTCGAAGATTTTTCAGCCGCTTCCAGATCCAAGGCAGGCACGACCAAGGTTGCCTCACCATCTCGTGGAATCAACAGTCCGAGGAAGCGCTCATGCGGTTCACTCAAAAATCCTGTCAAGTAATACACATGTTTGGGTAAAGTAACAAGAACTGCATCAAGCTGATGTTCCTCCATGTATGTACGAAGCGATTGCAAACGAGATTGATCCATCGATGGCACCTTCTTTTCTAGGAATTTACTGTGAGCATATCACGAAAAAAGCGTCCGTAAAAGGATATGTTATACACCGAGGTGAAAGACATGAAGTATGTACAGCTTTCTGATATGGCCACGATGGCTTACCAGTCTATCGGGGATGGGCCACCTCTTGTATTGATCCATGCTCCCGGAATCGGGTCCATCAATTTTTCTTGTCAACTGCCGCTTGCCAAGACCTATCGTTTGCTGATTCCTGACCTGCGCGGGCATGGGGAGAGCAGCCCCGCTCGGGAACCCTTCACATTAAAAAAGCTTGCAGCGGATATTCGAGCCATGCTCGATGCTGAACATGTGGAGCAGGCCAGTATTTGCGGTTATTCTCAAGGGGGATCAATCGCACTGGAGTGCCTCCTTACTTATCCAGAGCGGTTCAATGGAGCCATATTGGTAAGCAGCTTTTCTGAGGTAAACGAACTGTATTTGCATGCTCGCTTCTTTTTGGCAGAAGCCCTGTCTTCGATGCATGGTGCGAAATGGTTGGCACACTCCACGGCCCATTCGCATCTTGAAGATCCGCACGAACAAAAGCGCTGGATTGCACACGCCGAAAAAACGGATGGCTTTTCGCTTCATCAGATGTACTTGGCTGGTCATCATTATTCCTGCACGGACAAACTTCACACGATCACGACCCCCGTCATACTTGTCTATGGCGAAGAAGATCGCGCCATGCATCCCTATGCACATCTGCTTCAACAAAAGCTACCTCATGCCCAATTGCACCTGATACCCGGCGTCAAGCATCAGGTGATAACCAAAACGCCTGCCGCTTTGCACAAGCTTAGTGATTCTTTTCTCTCTTCATTAGTCACCACTTCTCTTACTTCCTAAATAAGACAGCCTTCCTCCATCACGGAGAAAGGCTGTTTTCATGAATGTTTTTAGTTTTTCATGCGTGGATCTAACGCATCGCGCAGACCATCACCAATCAGGTTGAACCCAAGAACCGTCAGCA
>DASQNU010000198.1:0-5996 GCA_035644815.1 Bathyarchaeia archaeon
GGACCTGACCCGTTCGCGGGTTCGCGTTGCACAGGACCCAGTCCTAACATCGCCACCAGGCAATCCCTTGCGAGACTGCTTAATTAGAATATCAGACATGGACATTCGCCGCAAGTCTTAAACATAACCAATCTTGGATGCCCTTTCCACACGGCACTTTAACTGTTTCCAGCAGGTACTTTCCCTTGTGCTTTTTTCTTTAAGTAGCCCGCCAGCAATACACCGCCAATCAAGACGGCCATCAAGCCGTATTTTAAGACGGGATTCGCTTCAAAGAACCCTTTCACCATTGGTTCATCCACAATCATTTTCGATGCGGTCCAGGCCAACACTCCGGCACCAATATAGATGATGACTGGGAATTTTTCCACCCATTTCAGAATCAGTGTGCTTCCCCAGACGACGATCGGTACACTGATCAGCAAACCGAGGACAACAAGCAGAAAATCCCCATGTGCTGCACCTGCTACGGCCAACACATTATCGAGACCCATTACGGTATCAGCAATCACGATCGTTTTGATTGCTGCCATGACGCTTCCACCCGATTTCACATCATGGCTTTTTTCTTCGGCCAACAGCTTGTAAGCGATCCATACAAGCAACGCGCCCCCTACCAGCAATAGACCCGGTATTTTTAACAGCCATACGACTGCCATTGTGAGCAATGCGCGAATCGCTATCGCACCAAACGTACCCCAAAAAATGACCTTTTTTTGTTGCTCCTTGGCCAGATTGCGGGCAGCCAAGCCAATCACAATGGCATTATCACCCGCAAGCACAAGATCGATAATCACAATAGCCAATAATGCCGACCAGAAATCTGCAGTGAAAAAATCCAACGTTTCCACTCCTCCCATCATTTTTGTCACCCTATAAGTGTTATTCCCTCATTCCATGCTTCTCTTTCAACTCGAGTGGTGACATTTTCACAATCTGTTGCAAGACAAACATCAAAATGGTGACATCATCCAAAATGCCAAAAAAAGCGAGAAAATCCGGGATAACATCAAATGGAAAAAAGATGTACCCGACAAGCAGCAGAACAGACCATACCTTTTGCTTGGTTGGAACTCTCCTTGTTGTAAAAAATTCGAATAAGAAGGGGATAAACTTCCTAATTTTGAAAACAAACCGAATTCGTTTCCAATACTTCATCATGGCGAACCCTCCTTTCCGGAAGTTGAGTAAACATAAAAAAATGACCTTTACCAGCTATCGGTAAAGGTCATTCCTTTTTATCCATAGGACCCTTTACCGTATCGTTGGTAAAGGTCTCGCTAACAACGAAATCGTTGCCAACAAAGCCGAGGGATTCTCCCCGTAATGACGACTTTGCTGTAGCAGCTACTCCCCTTTAACATTCCTACCCTAGTATACGAGCCTGAAAGTCTAAGGTTTCGTTTTTAGAGGAATTTTTTTGCGATTTCTTGCAAAGCAGACGACGCGAAAATCACGTTTCCATATTCCCGCAAAACTGCTTCGGCAAGATCCGCTTTTCTGCCGTATTCACTGATCACGCTGCGGATGAGTGCGGCTTCTTCGTCTGCTGTGTCCGTAAGATCAATCAGCAGGTAGTACTTGTTTCCGTAGAAGTATACAGAGCCGATTTCACTTACGCTTTCCGGCATTTTATGCGCGCACAGGATCAAATCTTCGAAATCAGCGAATGAAAATACCGCAGTGGGTGCATCCTGCTCAGCAGCTTCACGTTCTCTCTGCGAAGCAAAGTATTCCTCATCTTGATCTTCTGTCAGCGCTTCTATGCGAATATAAGCTCCCTCGTGCGGAATGTAGGAGGCTTCGGTTCTGATCGGACTTTCAAACGGAAAATCAGTTGCGGAAGAGGCGGCAAACAGGATCACATCATCCACCAATTCGTTAATCATGCGGATGTTCGCCGGATCATCTCCGTTACGAAAGCCTCTTTTGGTCAGTTCTTCATTATCCAAGAACAACAGAATAGTACGATCCGGTTGGAATTCAATTCTCATGTGCCACACACCCCTTCTCATAATTTCTATTATACTATCATTGGTCTAAATTGACTGGGGTATGATTAAATATACTTTTTCGTTTAGTAATATGCAATAGGTGGTTGCTGTCAAACTGTATTTTCTGCTTTTCACCAACAGCTGGGGGAACCAACTCCTTGCAGCTTTTTTGCTGGACCATCATGCTCAGCACACCGCGAACGTGGCCTTCAATGCGGCGCATTCTTTTTGTTTTTACATTGAGCTAAGAATCGCTCCTTTGACTCATTAATTTCCCAAGATATCAGTCCAAATTTTCATCGCTGTCAGGGAAATCAGTGCGATCAACCCGTACCGCAGCCATTTCACATTGATCCTGGCGCTTACCACACTGCCCATCGGCGCTCCCAGAATGCTTCCCAAAACGGTAAAAACCGTAGGCATGAATGGAATATGCCCGGCCGTCAGCTTGCCGAAAACACCACCAATGGCGGAGATGAATACAATACCCAAAGAAGAAGCGATCGTGACACGTGTCGGGATTTTCAGGACGGTCATCATGATTGGAATCAGGATAAACGCACCGCCAGCCCCAACGATCCCCGAAACGAGCCCCACCGCAAATGCAGCCGGGATCGCAATCATGCGGTTGTAGGTAATTTCCGTTACAGCTTCTTCGTTCCCCTTGTTTTTCAGCAGCATGAGAAAAACAGCAACGACGGCCAAAACCCCATACACAAGGTTAATGTCCTCTCCAGACATATATTTCGAAATGAATCCGCCGAAAAGACTCGCGACGAGAATACTTCCCCCCATGTCCTTTACCAGCCCGATATGGATCAGTGCAGAGTTCTTTCCGTTTTTCTTTCGGAAAGCCAGCACCCCGGCCAGAGAAGAAAAAAACACTTGGAACATGGATATCGATGCTACTTCCTGCGTAGTAAAACGGGCGACACCCAGCCAATCGGGAACAAATAAAAGCAAGGGGTAGTTAATAATCGCTCCGCCAATCCCAAGCAGCCCAGAGAAAAAAGAACCGACCAATCCCACCGAAAACAATACGAGAAACAGAAGAAAGTCCATACGTCCTCCTACAATTCCAACCTCCATCGCGCAAACATGCCGATCCCTGTTTTCAAATCAGGGAATTTCAGGTAATATAATACCAAGTAAAATAATCGGATTAGGGTGATATTTGTGGTTCGACTGTTAAAATCGCTTTTTCAACAGCATTGTCCCACCTGCAACGAACCTCTTCGCTCACAAAGAGATGCTTTGAGCAGCGTCAAAGAATGTCCCCACGGTCACTTTAAAGAAGAAATCTATCCCCATTTAGGCGTCAGCATCGTCTATCACGATTCAAAATAAGCGAACACTGGTAAGCAGTGCTCGCCTTTTTTCATTAGACCTTTTTTACAAGGAATTTGTAAACACCGTTTTCTGCTTCATGGTGGACCAGCTGACCACACAAAAGGGGAAGCATCCTGACACGCATGCTTCCCCCTCGTATTCTTTACCATGCTTTCCGACTAAGCTATGGATGATTTGTAAATTCAATATCTTCGAAAATGAAGATCCCTTCCGTTGGATGAAAATTGAGCGTCGTAATATGCCCATTATCCTTTTTGATTCGTTGGATTAATTGCTCCTTGGTCGGATAGGGTCTGGTCTGGACTGTGCCTTTTCCAAAAGCATAGAGCGTCTTTCCATGAATCCCTGCACTGGTTGCATTCGATGCTAGCTTTTCATAGTTCGTATAGAGAAAGCCCATAAAGTCGAATCCTTTGGTGTCACTGATCAAAATTCTTCCGTTTGCCCGATAGGCATATCTCACCCATACCTCGCCATTGGCTTTAAACAGGAAATCGGTATAAGGCGTGGTTTTATAGCCAGTCGCGTTGAAGAACATCGGATCGGTCAGCGGATCCAGCTTGCGCAGTGAATGGGTATAAATGACCGAACCCCCTTGTGCTGTCGGGAGATAAAACAGTGGTGGTTGCGCCGCTGTTTTCCCGTAGATAGATCGATTGAGGCTCTTGTCGAGGGCAAAGACATGCTGATGCGTACCTGCCGCGCCAATCCGTTGCAGCTCTAATGTGGTAGGATATTGCATTTGGTTGTACCCGCAGACATATATACCATCGTCGGCAATGATGACGGTTGTATTCGCGGAGGTCGCCGCTGAACGAACCTTACTCATCAGCTTGGTTGGCGTGCCCACTTTTTTTACATTTTTGATACCCAATTGATTCAGGTTGTTCGCTCCCATGACATACAAATCTCTGCTCGTTGTAAGGAACAGGATTTCATTTCGGCCGGCCATGACCTTTTCTACCGAAGTGATCGGCAGGAGTACCGGCTTTGCCGATGTAAGCACCGGTTTTTGGTGGTAGATCATGTCGCTTTGATCATACAAGGTTCCTTGGAAATACACCCGCTTTCCTTCCGTCAAAAACAGCATGAACTTTTCGCCTGCGATGAGTTCCTTCACTTTTTCCGGGATGGCTAGAGGCTTCGTAGCATTTCCTACGTACACCTTTCCGTTTTTTACAACATATGACTGACCGTTCAGTGCATCCACTTGTTGGACGGCGACAGCTGGCGTTTTCGCTGCAGATTTGGCGGTTGGAGAGGCTGCTACCTCGGTAACCGGGATGGTTAACGTAAAAAGACTTGCTGCGAGGGTAATGGACCACATGATTCGTTTCACGAGCAAATGCTCCTTTCTTCTCTTCCTTCCATTACCAAGACGTTTGTTTACTTCCAGATGTTTCTTGAAAATAAAAAAGAAGCATCTCATGCCCTAGCGGCAAAAATATGCTTCCGGTTACATACGATGTGTTCCTAAGATCGCCCCCTATATTGTGTAAGAGTGCGTCTGAATCTCTCTTGCATACGTGCGGGATATTCGCTTGGCAAGCTGCTAAAAATTATAACAGCCGATATACCTGACTTTTCCGGAAGAGACAGTTCTGGCTGCCACTTTTTATCCAATTTCATTGTGATTTTTTTCACATCTTTCAGCATAGCAAACCTGCAAAATAGGAAATGTAACCACCCTACAAAAAATATTCATCCATTTTCCAGGGAGAATGAAGGAGGAACCACAATGAAAGCAGCAGTTGTCAAACACTTTAAAGCACCGTTGACCATTGAACAGGTAGAAAAACCAGAGGTGGGGCCGGGTGAAGTCCTCGTTCACATTCATGCGTGCGGTGTATGTCATACCGACTTGCACGCGGCACATGGAGACTGGCCGGTCAAGCCGAAGCTGCCATTGATCCCAGGGCATGAAGGTGTTGGTGTGATTGAAAAAGTGGGACCGGGCGTAACGCATCTAAAAGTAGGCGATCGTGTCGGCATTCCATGGCTATATTCTGCTTGCGGTCATTGTGAATACTGCTTGAGTGGATGGGAAACGCTGTGCCCCGAACAACATAATTCTGGCTATTCGGTGGACGGTGGTTATGCGGAATATTGCAAAGCGGCAGCCGATTATGTCGTGAAAATTCCGGAAAACCTTGATTTTGTGGAGGCTGCCCCTATTTTCTGCGCAGGGGTAACCACCTATAAAGCTTTGAAAGTAACGGGAGCCAAGCCGGGAGAATGGGTAGCCATCTTCGGTGCTGGCGGTCTTGGACACGTAGCCATCCAATATGCCAAAGCGATGGGATTGCATATCGTAGCCGTCGATACAGGTGAGGAAAAATTGGCGCTCGCTCGCGAGTTGGGCGCAGATATGACCGTTGATTTCCGACTGGAGAAAGCGGATGAAGTGATCCAAGAAAAAGTAGGCGGTGTTCACGCAGCCGTATGTACAGCGGTTAACAAGATCGCGTTCCAGCAAGCATTCCATAGCGTACGTCGCGGTGGGACATGTGTAGCTGTAGGTTTACCACCGGAGGACATGCCTGTTCCGATTTTTGATACGGTACTGAAAGGCATCAAAGTAGTAGGCTCCATCGTGGGAACACGCAAGGATCTCATCGAAGCCTTGCAGTTTGCTTCCGAAGGGAAAGTAAA
>DASQNU010000199.1:0-26039 GCA_035644815.1 Bathyarchaeia archaeon
GATGAGATGGCATCTTTACACACAAAACGAGGGGGAATGACAAATGGGAAATGCCATTGTATTTGACAACGTTAGAAAGAGCTACGGAAAGAAAACGGTGATCCCCAATTTGAACCTATCGATTGCAGAAGGGACGATTACGGTGCTTGTTGGACCTTCTGGCTGTGGAAAGACGACTACGATGAAAATGATCAATCAGTTGATTCAGCCAAGCGCCGGCAAAATTTACGTGAATGGCTCCAATGCGCTGGACATCAGTCCGGTGGAGCTGCGACGCAATATCGGATATGTCATTCAGCAGGTAGGATTGTTTCCGCATATGACGATTGAGGAGAATGTCACCTTGGTGCCGCGATTGAAAAAACAGGCGGAACAGGTGGATCGAAAAAAGGTGGATCGCATGCTGCGGCTGGTGGGCTTGAATCCGGATGAGTATCGCCATCGTTATCCACGGGAACTGTCGGGTGGGCAGCAGCAACGGGTCGGTGTCGCACGGGCATTGATGAGCGATCCACCCATTGTCCTGATGGATGAACCGTTCTCTGCGTTAGACCCGATCACCCGTGAGCAGCTGCAAGATGAGCTGATCCGGCTGAATCAGGAGTTGAATAAGACGATTATCTTTGTCACGCATGATATGGACGAAGCGTTGAAGATCGCCGATCAAATCATCGTCATGCAGGATGGAAATGTGATCCAACAGAGCACACCCGATCAAATCCTCCGTCACCCAGCCAATGATTTTGTCCGCGGGTTCATCGGTGAAAAACGACTTACTTCTCACCTGATGCAGTTGGTCGAAGAGGTAATGGTCAAAAATCCAGTCACCATCGCTCCTCAAAAGGGGTTGGCCGAGGCCGTAAAGGTGATGGTGCGAAAACGCGTAACGGGGTTGATCGTGGTTGACAAAGACGGCACTTATTTGGGGTTGGCGGACAGCGCCGATATTCACGCGCGTTATCCGGAGGAATCGCTGTCGATCCGCGATGTGATGCGGACGGATGCGGTTGTGGTAAACGTTTCGACACCATTGGCGGAGACGATCCCGCTTGTGCAGTCAGCTCCATACGGATATGTACCGGTTGTAGATGACCAGGGGAAATTGATGGGTCTCTTGACCCGAGCCAGTCTGGTGGATGTCTTGGCCAGACCGTATTTGGAAGGAGGTGAAGAAAATGAATGAAATCTTGCATGTGTTCATTGATCGCTGGCCCAATATTGTGGATGCAACCGGGCAGCATATCGTGTTGTCGCTTGTAGCTTTGTTTTGGGCGATCGTGCTGGCAGTACCGACGGGCATCTTGCTGACACGGTTTCGCAAGCTAGCCACTCCGGTGCTAGGCATCATCTCGGTGCTCCAGACGATTCCCAGCCTTGCTTTGCTTGGCTTCATGATCCCCTTATTTGGGATTGGAGCGACGCCAGCGGTGATTGCCATGGTCGTATATGCACTGTTGCCGATTGCGCGTAACACGTATACCGGGATTCTCGATGTGGACCCATCGTTGCTGGAAGCCGCGCGGGGGATGGGCATGACCAAGGGACAGATGCTGCGCATTGTTGAGCTTCCACTGGCACGCTCTGTGATTTTTGCCGGTATTCGTACCGCGACCGTCATGACGATTGGGGTAGCGACGCTGGCTTCTTTTATCGGTGCAGGCGGCTTGGGGGATTTGATCCTGCGCGGGATTGCGATGGTGGATACCGGAATCATCCTGGCGGGTGCTGTGCCTGCTGCAGTTTTGGCGATTTTGTTTGACATGCTGCTGGCATGGACAGATTGGCGGATCACACCAAAGGGTTTACGCATCCAGAATCGCACGTAGGGAAAGTTACGTTTGTTTGAAAATAGGTTTTGCTTACATTGAAAGGAGAGGGTTTCGTGAAGAAGGGATGGCTTAGGAAAGTTGGGATGACGCTGCTGGCGCTGACTATGACGGTGTTGGCGGGGTGTTCAGTCTTAACTGGTACGAAAGCGTCTGACAGTGTGACGGTGGTAGGGAAAAACTTCGCAGAGCAGGATATTATGGCGTATTTGGTTGGAACCATGCTGGAAAAAAATACGGATTTGCAGGTTACGGTCAAGCCGTTTTTGGGTGGAACCGATGTCGCCTTCCAGTCAGTGAAGAACGGAAGTGCGGATATCTATGTGGAGTATACAGGGACGGGACTGGTCAATATCTTGGGCGAAGAGGTGCAGACCGATCCGCAGCAAGTGTATGACCGTGTGAAAACCGCATTTATGGAGAAGTATCAACTGGAATGGTTAGAGCCGCTCGGATTTAATAACACCTATGCGATCGCTGTGCCAAAAGAGATCGCTGAAAAGTATTCTCTGAAGACCATCTCCGATCTACAGAAGCATGCGGGGGAGATCATCCTGGGGACCGAGCAGGAATTTATGGAAC
Organism: Bathyarchaeia archaeon; assembly: GCA_035644815.1. GTDB lineage: Bacteria > Bacillota > Bacilli > Brevibacillales > Brevibacillaceae > Brevibacillus_F. The sequence goes on from DASQNU010000199.1 coordinate 2,409, forward strand.
GTCCGGATGGTTTGAAAGGACTGACCGCGCTCTACCAGATGCAATTCAAAGATGTGAAAGCAATGGACCACGGTCTAAAATATAAAGCTTTGGCAGAGGGAAGCATCCAAGCGATCGACGCGTATACCACGGACGGTCAGCTGGCGAAGCAAGATCTCGTCATCTTGGAAGACGACAAGCATTTCTTCCCGCCGTATTATGCCGCACCGCTTGTACGAAGCGAGACATTGAAGGCACATCCTGAGATTAAGGAAGTGCTTAACAAACTGGCTGGCAAGCTTGATGACAAGAAGATGGCAGCGCTGAATGCACAGGTCGATGTCGACAAGAAACAGGCAAAAGATGTTGCCGAGGCGTGGTTGAAGGAGAATGGATTGATTCAGTAAGAGGCTGTAGCGGTATAGCAAGCCGCAACCTTTTTCATAACCTAAAAAATAGATAAGCGACAGGTACGGACTATTCTAGTCCATAGCCTGTCGTTTTTTTTGGTAGATAAGAAATGATAAAATTCTTATCTACATAAGTGCAACTAAGGCTCCGCCAAAGGCTTGGTGAAGCCAAGTCTTCTAATAGCTGTATTACCTTGAGAATTCCTCTTCCATCAATTCCGTGTTGATGCTGACAGCAGCCATACTGCCGGACGCCGCTGCTAAGATTAGCTGCGAGGGGGCACCGGTAGAGGCTTCTCCTGCCGCAAACAAGCCGGGCACCGAGCTTTTCCCTGCTGTATCGGTGAGAATTCCTCCCACCTCATTTACTTCATAACCGAGGCTTTCGCGGAAATCAACATGCGGCTGCCACTGCGGTGTAATAAAACCACCTGTCCTGTCAATCCGCATTCCATCTGTGAATTCCACTTGCTGCAGCTTGCCCTCTCTGCCCTGGAAAGCGGCTACCACTTGTTCCGTCACGTGGATATGACGAGAGGAGAGCACCTGCTTTTCTTCTTCTGTCAGTACACGTTGGCCATTTGTGCAGATCACGAGGTCACGGCTCCAATGATAAAGCAGTTTAGCCAAGTGGTACACCTTTGGATGCTCGGACACAACGATTAACGGCTGATCACGGAGCTCCCAACCGTCGCAATATGGGCAATGGAAAAGACTTTTGCCGTACAATTCCTTGAGACCGGGAATGACTGGATATACTTCCTTCAGACCTGTGGCGATCAGCAGCTTGCGGGACTTGATCGTTTCACCGCTATTCGCGATGACCTGAAATCCATGTGGAAGCTTACGGATATCGGCAACTTTGGCGGAGTAGTGCTCCACCGTTGGATAATGAAGCACCTCTTCGTAGGCGATACGGCGAAACTCGGCTGGTGTCACTCCGTCTCGGGTAAGAAACCCATGAGAGGCGTGAGTAACAGCATTGCGTGGCTGATTGTTATCGAATAGCGCCACGCTTCTGCGTGCTCGCCCCAGTACGAGTGCAGCATTTAGCCCCGCAGGACCTCCACCGATAATGGCAACGTCATGAATCATGTGAATCCTCCTTCCGCAGTGCGGTCATGTTATTATAATAGAGATATTAAAGATCCTTCATATCTATAATAAATCGAAAAAAACGCGTACTGTTCACCTCCCTTTGAAATGTTCGGCCAGTTCGGAGATTTTCTTGTTCTTTAGATACTGTTCCATTTGCTTCTCGGCGTCGAGCACAACCTGTTGAATCAGACATTCGCTATCGTGGTTCAGACTGCATTCAAAGAACGAGGCAGTCCCTTCAATGGCATGAATAATATCCAAAAAAGAGATATCCTCTTGATTGCGTCTGAGACGATAGCCGCCGTTTGCACCTGGAGCGGATTGGATTAATCCCGCTTTGACCAGCTTCGTAAGCATTTTTGACAGATAGGTTTGGGAGACGCCCAGCTTTTCGGCCAAAAGCTGTACGCTCACAGGTTTATCCGGTGCCGCAGTTACTAAAAAGAGCATCGCATGAAGTGCGTAGTCGGTTGCTTGTGAGTATTTCATGAGCTCAACTCCAGTAAAGACTTTATGAGTCTATAATAGCTTTAATTCGTATTTACAGCAAGTATTGGTTCCCAAAAAAAATCCATCAAAGTGTCGGACGTTCCTCAGCTGAGAGATTTGCTTCGCCTTGATAAAGCAACAGGAGTTCCTCAGCAAGCCTGCTTATTCTCTGACGCAAATCAAGCGGCTCTAACACCTCGATGCTTCCGCCAAAACCCATGAGGAAAGCACACGCCTCATGCTCGATTTGAAATTGCATGGAAAGGGTCAACCAACCGTTTTCATCTTTTTCCTGGACCAAGGTAATGAGCGGATAACGTCCTGCGTAGGAAAGCTGGTTGATGATGCTTTCCCGAACACGCACCACTACATGGTACCGGGGCAGGCGTTCCACGAATTGGCGGGAAGACTCCTCCCAATACTCTCGCAGATGAAAGGAAGCCGGGCGCTCGAAATGTTCGTCCAGCAGCTGTGTATCGGTAATCCGGTTCACACGGTAGGTCCGTATATCGTTATCGACCATCGCGACGAGGTACCAGACGCTTCCTTTGGCGACCAGACCGAGTGGAGAAACAATGCGTTCCCTTTGCTCGCGATCTGCCCTTGCATAATGGATCTTTACTCGGCGGTCTTCCCAGATGGCGGTTTGCAACATAGGCAGGCAGGAAAGGTCTTCTTCCTTGGCATGCCAATTGCCAGTATCGATATAGATTCGCTGATGAAGCGATTCCGCATTACTGCGTTGTTTTTCCGGCAGAGTCTCCAGCAATTTGAGGCGGGCAAGCTGAACGTCCTTTTCCATCCCCAAATCGCGTAGCAAGGGGAGCGGGATGGGCAAGAACAAAGCGGGCAATTCATCCATGCCAAGTAAAGTCAGTTTGGTCTGATATTGTTCTAAAAGCCGCCAACCGCCGTGTTTTCCACGCTCGGCATAGATGGGAAAACCTGATGCGCTTAACGTTTCCAGATCGCGATGCATGGTACGCACGGAGACTTCAAGCTGTGTTGCGAGCTGGTTGGTTGTCATTTGACCGTGTTTTTGCAATAACAGCAGGATGGATAGCAGCCGATCGGCCCGCATACATACTCTCCTTTTAGTGGAATTCTTCTTTTCATCATCCATTCTTTATATGTCAAAAGATGACATATTAACTAATTATACTGGTCCTATCCAAGCAGATAAAGGAGGAAGAGGAAAATGAAATTGCAAGGAAAAGTAGCTGTGGTGACAGGGGCCAGCCGCGGGGCAGGAAGAGGAATCGCACTGGCTCTGGGAGAACAGGGGGCGACCGTTTATGTGACGGGGAGAAGCACGGCAGCGGGTGCACGGACGGAGAACAGACCGGAGACAATCGAAGAAACCGCAGCAATGGTCAGCGGGCGTGGAGGAGTGGGCATCCCAGTTCGCGTCGATCATACGGATGAGCAAGAGGTGGAGGCATTATTTGCGCGCGTGCAAACAGAGCAAGGAAAGCTCGATTTGCTTGTCAACAACGCATGGGGCGGCAATGAGCTGCCAATAGCGATTCAACCATTTTGGGAGCTGCCCACTAATCATTGGGAGAATATGTTCCATGCAGGTGTCCGCTGCGGCATCCTATCTTCCAAGTATGGAGTTCCATTGATGCTGCCCAAGAATCGCGGCTTGATCATTCATACCACCTCGTATGATCAAGGAAAGTACATTGGTCATTTTTATTATGATCTCGCTAAAAATGCTCTGAATCGGATGGCTTTCGGAATGGCGACAGAGTTGAAACGTCACGGAATCACCGTGCTGGCGCTCTCCCCTGGCTGGATGCGGACAGAGAGAGTCCTTGAATCGGTGCAGACCGAAGAGGAACGACAGCAAATGCTCGAGCAGACAGAAACCACGGAGTATATTGGACGGGCAGTCTGTGCGCTTACCGCTGATCCCGATCCATTGCGTATGAGCGGGGCGGTCCAGATAGTAGGAGAGCTGGCAGTGCATTATGGATTCACAGATGTCGACGGGCGGGTCATTCCGCCGTTTGTGATTCCAGACATGGCATAGATAAAAAAGAAAAGGATGCCCCTCTCGATGAGGAAAGGCATCCTTATGATTTTATCCAATAGCCACGCAAGGAAGGGAAGAGAGGGACGGGGTGGAGTCTTTGTCACACCTGCTCAGGTGGAGCTGCCAAAAACGGGACACGCTTGTCGCGCAACCCCACCGGTTGAATATGCTTCTTTGAAATTTTTGCGCGACGTACCGTTTTTGGAAGCGGAACCGGACAGTAACTCTTCCTAAGCGGGATGTGGCAAGAACGCAGTCCCGCCCTCTCTTCCCTTCCCCCACCACTATGTTGGTGTAATAATGATCAAGTTTCATGCCGTCTGTTTTTTTCCATAGGAAAACGGACATTTTTCGACTACAATGAAGAGATATGGAAACGAAACAGGAGGAACCAACTACATGAGTGTATTAATTGTCGAAAATTTGTCCCATGCGTTTGCAGACCGCGTGTTGTTTCGCGATGTGTCGTTCCGTTTACAGCCGGGCGACCGTGTTGGCCTGGTAGGGGCAAATGGAACCGGAAAATCGACCATGATGGGGATCATTACCGGACAGACCATGGCGGACTCGGGAAAAGTGGAATGGATGCCCAAAGTCCAATATGGCTATTTGGATCAACATACAAAGCTGCAACCCGGAAAAACGATCCGCGATGTCTTGAAGGATGCTTTTTTGCCATTGTTTGAACTGGAAAAGGAGAACATGGAAATCGCCAATAAAATGGCAGAAGCTTCTCCAGAGGAGCTGGAAGAGCTGCTGGAGCGTATGGGCGAGATCCAGGATCGTTTGGAACACAGCGGTTTTTACCTGATCGATGCCAAGGTAGAGGAGATTTCCAATGCACTCGGGATCAGTGCGATCGGTCTGGATCGGGACGTCGCCTCCCTTTCCGGCGGACAGCGTACCAAAGTCCTTTTGGCCAAGCTGCTTCTGGAGCAACCGTCCGTACTGCTTTTGGACGAGCCGACCAACTACTTGGACGAGGAGCACATTGACTGGCTGAAAACGTATTTGAAAGAATATCCATATTCATTCATGCTGATCTCCCATGACACCTTCTTTATGAATGAAGTCGTGAACGTCATTTATCATTTGGAATTTACCAAGCTGAATCGTTATACAGGCAACTACGATTCCTTCCTGGCTCAGTCGGAAACGAAGCGTTCCCAGCATTTCGATGCGTATGAAAAGCAGCAGGAAGAGATCAATAAAATGGAAGACTTTATCGCGCGCAACAAAGCGCGTGCGTCTACCTCTGGCCGTGCCAAGAGCCGTCAGAAGCAGCTGGATCGCATGGATCGTATCGACAAACCGGAAACCGCCGCAAAGCCGACGTTCCAATTCAAAGAATCGCGTGCATCGGGGCGTTATGTCGTGGAAGCGGTTGACCTGGAAGTCGGCTACACACATCCGCTCATGCCAAAGCTGACGCTGTCCTTGGAGCGGGGCGAAAAAGTAGCGATTGTGGGAATGAACGGTGTGGGGAAATCGACGCTGTTGAAGACCCTTTTGGGTGTGATTCCTCCGTTGGGCGGTAAGCTGGAGCGCGGCGACTTCCTCCATCCTGCGTATTTCGAGCAGGAGGTCAAGCCGAAAAACGTAACCGCTTTGGAAGAAGTATGGAACGAATACCCGTCGATGAATAACCACGAGGTACGCGGCGCATTGGCTCGCTGTGGTTTGAAAAACGAGCATATCAATCGCCAGATGAGCGCGTTGTCCGGGGGCGAGCAAGCAAAAGTGCGCCTGTGCAAGCTGCTGCAGCGCGAGAGCAACTGGCTCCTGTTCGACGAGCCGACCAACCACTTGGACGTCGTGGCAAAAGAAGAATTGAAACGTGCGATGAAAGAATACAAGGGAACGATTCTGCTCGTCTCCCACGAACCGGAGTTCTATGAAGATTGGGTCACCAAAGTCTGGAACGTCGAGGAATGGGTTACCAAACAGACTAAATAAGCAACGTTTTTGGCTTCAAAAAAGAAGGGCCACTGGAATTCGCTTACGAATCCAGTGGCTTCTTTTTAGGCTCGGGATGCTTGACGATCCAACGTACCCGCCGTTTCTCCAGATAAGAACAGAGTCTGGCTAAAAGGTAAGTGGAGAAGACGGAAAAGATGACGATCCCATAAAAACCTGCTCCAATGCCAATGCCCACACCACCTGCGAAAAAGAGCATGGCGGCGGAGGTCAGTCCTTTGATATTCACTCCATCCTTGATAATCATACCAGCACCGAGAAAGCCAAGGCCTGTTACGATTTGGGCAGTCAGTCGCATCGGGTCCATCATGGTTCCACTGTTGGGACTGCTTAAGGACTTTACGGAATAGATCGAAATCAATGTGATGAGTGTGCAAGAAACGGCCACGTAGGTGTAAGTTTTCAGCCCGGCAGGCTTGTTGCGAAACGAGCGGTCCCATCCGATAAACAGACCGAGCAGGGCGCTGATCACGATGCGAAAATACATCTCCCATTCAGTGCCCATGTGCCCAATCAGGGTGAGATGCAAATTATCCATTCGTATCACCCCCAAGAATATCCTCCAACCTATATCCATTAGCCTATGCGGCAACTTGCAAAGATATGGGAAGAAAATAGGGGAAGTGGACAGAGGAAAAAGGAAAAGGAGGGTGCAGAAGCTAATATAGTAAAGAAGGAAGATCATTTCATGCCATGCAGGGGGAATGAGAACATGAACGAGATCAAGGCTTTACACATGACATTGACCGATATGCTCGAGGAAACATGTAAGCGCTTTCCTGAACGAAAAGCTGTTTATTTTAAGGGACACGAGATGGATTACCAGACGCTTCGCACCCAAGTAAGGCGGTTTGCCGCAGGTCTGAAACGTATGGGGATTGGCAAAGGAGATCGCGTGGCCATCATGCTGCCCAACTGCCCGCAATACGTGGTTGCTTATTACGGGATTTTGCGGCTCGGTGGGATTGTGGTACAGATTAACCCCATGGCGGTTGCAGGAGAATTGGAGCATTTTCTAAGTGATTCAGGGGCCAAGGGGATCGTGCTGTATGCGCCGCTTACGGCAGTATTGGACACCGTACAGGCTGCTGGCGGCATCCAGGCGAAAATCGTGGTGGAGCTCATGCCGACGGAAAGCGAATATGGCCAAAATTATGTGAAATTTCAGTCGATTTTTATCGATGAAGAATTGGAAGAGGCAGCGGCGGTTAGGGCGGAGGATGTCGCTGTGTTGCAATATACCGGCGGTACGACCGGACGCTCCAAAGGAGCCATGCTGAGCCATCGCAACCTGGTGGCCAATGCTTATCAATGTTATATCATCATGGGGGAAGAGCAAAAGGAGCAGGACCGTATCCTTACGGCGATCCCCTTGTTTCACGTATACGCGATGACGGTCTGCATGAACCTGGCCATTTGGGGCGGTTCGCAAATGATCATGCTTCCTCGATTTGATACCAACGAAGTGCTGGAGACCATTCGGGATACAAAACCAACCCTGTTTCCAGGTGTGCCTACGATGTATGTGGCGGTTAATGCGCATCCTCAGGCGGTAGAGTACGGCATTTCCTCCATCCGCCTGTGTGTCAGCGGATCGGCGCCCCTGCCTGTAGAGGTGATCAATGCGTTTGAGGCCAAGACCAAGGGCATGATTATTGAAGGGTACGGGCTGTCTGAGGCTTCTCCCGTGACTCATTTCAATCCCATGGATAAGCGTAAAGCAGGCTCGGTCGGCAAACCGATCCCGCTGACGGAGTCCAAAATCGTCAGCTTGCAGGATGGCGCAGAGCTGGGGCCAAATGAATACGGAGAGCTGGTCGTGCGAGGACCGCAAGTCATGAACGGCTATTGGGGGCTTGCGGAGGAAACAGCAGCGACCATTCAGGATGGCTGGCTGTACACCGGAGATATCGCGACAAGAGATGAAGACGGCTATTATTATATCGTGGACCGGAAAAAAGATCTGATCATTGCTGGGGGTTATAATGTCTACCCGCGGGAAGTGGAAGAAGTGCTCTACCAGCATCCGGGCATTTTGGAAGCCGTGGTGATCGGTGTACCTGACGCCTATCGGGGGGAAACGGTCAAGGCGGTGATCGTTTCCAAGCAGAATGCCAGCCTGACGGCGGAAGAGGTGGACGCCTATTGCCGGAAGCACATGGCTGCATACAAAGTTCCCCGAATCATCGAGTTTCGCGATGCCTTGCCAAAGACGGCAGTCGGTAAAATTCTACGCCGTCTGCTCCGGGAAGCATAGCTTGCGGTTAATTGCATAGGAAGAAGACACCATCCCCTATCTCGCGAGGGCGATGGTGTTTTTTTGTGAGTGATTCCATCATGTTTCACTAGGGACGGAAACGGGTACTGAATAAGACGAGAAAAAGCACGAGTGACGGAGGAACATATATGGACGTCCACAACGACCGCCCAAGGCTGGTGGTTTCCTCTTTGGGGTGGGCCATCTTAACCATATTATTTATTGGATCGGCGGAATGGAAAGTGCCGTTTATTTTCGGAGCAAGTCTTACGCTAACCGGGGTATTTGGCTATCTCATCGCTGGGATCTACGGATGGAGAGGGATGCTGCCGACGATCGCGGTCTATCTGGCAGTCGATTCCCTGATAGATGAAGTAACACTGATAGATGTGATGCATATTGTCGAATATTTATGCATTTCATTCTTGCTTCCCTTTCGTAATATTCATGCAGTTGTGTGGGCCTTGTTTTTTTGGCTGATCGCCAGTGGTCCCTTATATGCGTATACCCTTGCACAAGCAGAGGCGGGGATTTCCTCACCGCATCACACCTACTTACCCATTTTGATGCTCGCTTCCAACGGGCTCATTGGGGCTCTGGTCGCGGACATCGTCATGACACTGCGGATCTGGGCTGGAAAAAAGAGAGCGGCAATACACAAAAACCAGACCGTATCGATTAGCTCAATCTTGTTTTTACTGATCACATTAGCGGTTGTTGGGCCTTTTCTCTTTGTCATGATGATCGACGGGATCTCGATGGAACAGGATGTCGAGAATCGAGCGTACCAATTGGCGGCCTCACAATCCAGTCATATTGTGGAGTTCCTGAAGAAGCAGGAGGGGAAGGATATGCGCGGATTATTGCTGCACTCCATGCTGGAGCGAGGCAAGTTGCGCGAGTTTCTGACCACAAGCAATTTTGAAGGGTTGATGGAAATCACCGTTACGGGGCCGTATGATGATGTGATCGCAAGCACTTCCCACCAGTACCCTTATGATGCGTATGCGAGCTGGCGCAAGGGAGGAAATGTGACGGAGATTGAAGCTGGCTTTTATCGTTGGTTACCTGATAATCGACGCTATACCTTCGATATGATGCGCTGGCGGGAAGGATTTTTTGTCTTCGAGCAAAAGGTCCAAGATCATCCTTTTACGGTGATTACCAAAGTGCCGATCCAAAAATATCATGAACAAATCAGTAAAGATTTCGCGAACCGTTTTCTTTTCATGATTCTGTTTTGTTTGGTATCTTTAGGCCTCTCCGCGCTAATCATTCAAATCATCATGAAGTATTTGTCCAAGCTGGCGCAGTTCACGACGAATCTTCCTGATAAATTGGCAAACCATGAAGCATTGGAATGGAAGCCGTCTCCCATCAAGGAGTTCATGTCGCTCTCGCAAAACTTCCGCATGATGGCGGAGCGGGTTGCCGAGATGTTTGCAAGTCTGGAAGGTACCAACCAGAAGCTGAACGAGAAAACGCAAATGCTGCAAAAATCAGAAGAGCAATTAAATCAGCTTGCATTTTACGATACCTTGACGGGGCTGCCGAATCGTCATGCGTTCACGTCACATCTGCAGAAGATGCTCGAGAACCTGAAAGCAGACGAAAGGATCGCTATCATGTTTCTTGATCTCGACCGATTCAAGCAAGTGAATGATACGTTGGGACATGAGTCCGGAGATCTGCTGCTGCGGGAGGCTAGTAAACGTATTCAATCTGTCATCCCTGATGCAGCAGGTACGATGGCTGCGCGCTTAGGTGGAGACGAGTTTGTGATCGTAATGCCGATTCGTCAAGAGACAGAAGCATCCGAGGTTGCCAATGAAGTCATCCGGGTACTGACGAGCTCTATTATGCTGGGTATGCACGAAGTCTATGTGGGAACCAGCATCGGGATCAGCTTGGCGCCGGACAATGGCCGGGACCTGACGGATATTCTGAAGAAAGCGGATATGGCCATGTATGCGGCCAAAAACATGGGTGGCGCGTCCTACCGTTTTTATTCCGAGGTACCGATGGAACATGCAGCGGAGAGCATGATGCTGGAGACCCATATGCGTAAAGCGCTGGAGCGGGATGAATTCCTGCTGCATTATCAGCCGATCGTGGATCAAGAAGGGCAAATGAAAGGCATGGAAGCGCTGATACGCTGGAAGCATCCGGAAAAAGGCTTCATTACGCCTGACAAATTTATTCCGCTGGCCGAAAAGACAGGTTTCATCTTATCGCTGGGCGAGTGGATTCTGCGGACCGCCTGTCAGCAGAGTAAAAAATGGCAAGAGGAAGGGTATCCTCCAAAGTTCGTATCCGTGAACATTTCCATGCGTCAGTTTTATGACGTTCACTTTTTGGACAGGGTGCGCCGCATTCTAGAGGAAACAGGCTTGAATCCGTCGTGGTTGGTCATGGAGATAACGGAAGGCTTTACGGCCAATGATCCTGATCAGGCATTAGCGATCATTGGTGAATTGAATGAGATGGGGATTAAGCTTTCAATCGACGACTTCGGAACGGGATATTCGTCTCTGAACCGTCTGAAGCAGCTTCCCATCTATTCCCTGAAAATTGATCGGAGCTTTGTCAGCGATGTCGATAAGGATCACAGCAATGCTTCTATCGTGCAGGCTATCATCCATATGGCGCATGCGCTGGAGCTGATCACGGTGGCAGAAGGAATCGAAACAGAGCAGGAATTGCAGTTTTTACAAGCATTGAAATGTGACAGAATGCAGGGATATCTTTTCAGCAAGCCAATCAGTGTGGAGGCAATGACGGAGCTCCTCGCTGGGGAACGGAGAAACAGGAGGGAGTAGCGGATGAAAAAAATAAGCGTTGTCTGGTCCCTGCTTGTCACTTGTATGACCTTGATCACGGGATGTACGGAGATGCCGTCAGCTCCACAGTCACCCACTATCGAACATGCGGTGGAAAAGGAACTGCAGCAGTTGCCTTTCCAACAGTCCGAGAGAGTCAGGCTGCGTCTGTGGGTCTCCGGAAATGGATGGGATGAGCATGTTGAAGCTTATGAACGTCAGCATCCGGAGATTGATATTGTGTTAACCCGTAATGATAGGGAGGAGCATAAGGAAAAAACGCTGGATGCTTTGGCACATCGTCGAGCACCGGACCTTTTTGTTATCAACAAAGAAGCTTTGGGGGATTTTTCCGCCATCTCGGGACTTGCCGATTTGCGACAGTTACCCTTTCAGGCGGATACCTTCAAGAAAGATGTCCCCCCTGCCTTGTGGCAAACGACGCAGAGCTTTGACGAAAAGCGGATGTTCGCCTTTCCATTGTCAACTTCACCGCTTGTGACCTATTATCGAGCGGATATTCTCGCGCAGTTTGGCTTTCCGACAGAGCCAGAAGAATTGGCACGATATATGGAAATTCCAGACAACTGGATGAAAATGGCCAAGACCTTGGCGGAGCATGGGTACTATATCAACGACCGGGCGGACACTCCTTTCTTTCTGTATCGATCAACAACGGGAGTGTTTGACGACCAACTGCGGTTTACGGGTGGCGGTCATTTTTATTCTGCTTATTATCTGTCCAGAAAAGTAAAGCAAGGCGGCTACGACGCGAAATTGCACGGACACGTGGAAGATGAGCATCCCGAGCAGTATCTGCTTCGCACCGGATCCATGGCGATGATCTATCGCGGAGCGGACGAAAATGAGTTGATCCGGAACATTATCCCTGAGACCGCAGGGAAATGGAGAGTAACAAGATTGCCTTTTCATTTGAGCGGATGGGCGGGATCTTCTTCTATTGCCGTCAGCCAGTATTCCTCTTACAAGGAGCATGCATGGGATTTTATCCAGTTCATGATGAAACGCCAAGTGACATCGGGAAGTGTACCCGCATATATTCCCACACGTAATGAGGTGGAACGGGACCAAAACGGCAATCCTTTTTTCGGGGGACAGCAGGTAGAACGGCTTTTTGTTCAGATAGCCAGCCAAATGAAGGAATTTTTGCCGACACCGTTAGATACAAAAGTAGAAAGAAGTTTGGATGACGGAATCAGGCATTCGATGATGAAAAATGAGGATGCTGCTACAGCGATCACGAGCATCATTGCACAGGTAAAGAGGGAGACAGCGAAAGACCGCGAGATTTTGCTGAAGGAACTGAATCTGCTTCAGCATGCAAAGCCTGCGCCTTAATGAAAGACAAGGGTACCAGCTTTATAGGGTGGCTACACAAAGTCTTTGACGTAGCCATGGAAATGAGAGATTTATCAAAAAAGGGTGGCCAGCATATGCTTGGGCCACCCTCTTCATTGATCGGAGCTGAGAGCTGTTATTCCTTACTTTTTCACGGGAGAGCCGCTCATGGACCATTCACTGCGCAACAAAGAAAACATGTGCAAATCGACCAGTACCCCTTTTGACTTTTCATATTGCCGCAATAGACCTTCTTCTACAAACCGCAGCTTTTTCAGTACTTTCACCGAGTTCGTATTTTCCGGTTCTACCTTTGCCTCAATGCGATTAAGTCCCAGCTCTTGAAAACCAAAGGCGAGCAGAGCGTGTAAGGCTTCCGTGATATAACCGTAGCCCCAGTAGGGATAACCCAGCTCATATCCGATTTCCGCTCTTTCATTTTCAAAATCAAGGTAATTGAAACCGCATGAACCAATGATCAAATCGTTTGGTTTCAATTGAATGGTCCAACGGCAAGCTTTCCCTTCCTGCCCCAGTTCTTGAAGCAGCGCGATCATTTCCTCCGCCTGCTTCACATCTGTAAATGCAGCAATGTTCATGTGTCTGGTAACTTTGGAATCGGACCAGATCGCATACAAGCCCTTGGCATCTTCCACATGAATGGGCTTTAATTGCAATCGCTCAGTTGTGATTGGTTGCATGTTCATAACTGTACCCCTTGTTTGTTTAATCTGAAGGTACTGTACCGTTATCTGGGCATCATTCAGTCCTTTCATAAAAGGAATGGCAAACATATCCAGTATAGTCGGGGAAAACGATTTCGCCAAGTCTTTTGGCGGCCGAGCGATCATTCTGGCATGGGTTTTCCAGATCAGCATGAGACGATCGGTTTTTTCAATTGATTCCATCAATTTTATTCGTTTTTTTCGAAGACGTCTCCAATCTATAATGAGGTAATGTCTGAAACGAACATGAACAAAAGGAGCGAGCATCGATGTCTGTAGCAGTGATTTACGGGGGAACCCGTGCAAATGGAAATACCGAGTATCTTGCTGAGCAAGCGGTAAAAGGGTTGGAAGTGGAGCGAATTTACTTACGGGATTATACGATTTCCCCCATTGAGGACCTTCGGCATACGGAGCAGGGGTTTCACAAGATCGATGACGATTACGATGAGGTGATCGACCGTGTTTTGGCACATGACATCATTATTTATGCCACCCCCATTTATTGGTACGGCATGTCGGGACTGATGAAGAACTTTATCGATCGCTGGTCTCAGACATTGCGAGATGAAAAGCGGCCTCACTTTCGAGAAAAGATGGCAGCCAAAACTGCCTACGTGATTGCGGTAGGCGGGGATGATCCGTTTCTGAAAGGCTTGCCTCTGGTGCAACAGTTTCAGCATATTTTTGGTTTCTTTGGGACGCGATATGGCGGATATATCTTAGGCGAAGGTAACCGTCCAGGGGATATCAAGAAAGATCAGGAAGCATTGCTTTTGGCGGAGCAGTTGCGGGAGAAACTGAGTTATATCCATGACAAGTAAGATTGTCATCTTGTTTAGGTAAAAGCAGCCCATTGGTCAAAATCAATGGGCTGCTTGATTTTTCGTGTTCGGAGAAAGAAACGCTCTTTCCTTAACAGTTAGTAACTATTAAAACGAATACCGGATCGGCTTCGATCGAATCGGTTTAACCCGAAGATTCGGCACCCGTAAGCCAGGGACTCGCAGCGCAATCTTTCCAGATTTCTGGTCCAGTTTGCTTCCATTTTTCATCCACTGGCTTTCTACTTCAGAGGAAGCGTCAATCCACTCACTATCCATTTCATGACCGAGTGTGACCCAACGATCGTCCGCATAGTCGCTTAGTTCGTACCAGCGGTCGTCGATCCACGTGACGAGCTTCGATCGTATGCTCTTTTCCACTATCTTCTTTTCACCTAAATATTTTACGGCGGCCAGCAGACGGTCATATTCGACTTCTACCTTTTCCAACATTGCCTTTCGTGTTTCGACGAGCTTCTTTTCATCCTCTTCATACTCTTTCCATACATCATCTAAAGCTTTTTGCGTCCAGTTGCTGTTTTCTTTGTAAAGATCGTTGAGATACTGCTCAAAGACTTTCTCCAGAGCCTGTTTATCCTTGACCGTCGTATAAGTGCCGCCGCCGGCTTCGGCAACCGCCTTCAGCTGGCGTTGGGCCTCATCATCGACATCAAAGCCAATGAGATTGATCACGGTCTTCGTCTCGGACTGGTGGAGGGATCTCGCCACTTCTACGGGATTTCCACCGCATGTTTCGATTCCATCTGTCACAAGATAAATCACATTTTCCATCCCATCCTTATGGGCTGCTTGCAGGTCTTGTCTGGCTGCTTGCAAAGCATTGGCAATGCCTGTCCAACCTTTCGGGCCGAACTGCTGCAGCGAGCTCTGAAAGCGCCCGGCATCATACCCGCTTAACGGATAGATCAAATCCGTCTGGGTGCAGGAGAGTGGTTTATCCTTATCCGAACCTGAACCTTTATGCCCAAACACGCGCAAGCCTACATTTGCGTGGGCAGGCAGGCTGCCAAGAAAGCTTTGAATGGATTGCTTGGCCAAGTCCATCTTGACGCCGCCGCTCACTTTTTGCGCCATGCTGCCGCTGGCATCGAGTACGACCTCTACGTTCACCTTTGGCTCTGATGGCTTGGCAGCTGCTGGATCACCGGGATTGATGGCAAGCAGCGCTTGTCGGTAATCGATTTTTTCGAGTTCTTCAAAGATGCTTTTTTCTTCAACGTAATTTTCACCAACGATTTGCAAAATGCTTGCGTATACTTCTTCGCTGGACAATTCCTTGCTAATCTTATCCAGCTCGGCTTTTACGGCTGATTCCTCATATTTCGAGCCTGCATATGGTCCAGCTTTTTCTTCATACGCCAAAATCTCCTCCAGTGTGAGCGGAGGTGCAGGCAGTTTTGCGGTCGCTACTTCTAGGGATGTTGAGGTTGTTTCCGTGGTTGATTCGGTAGCTTGTGGAGAGGCAGCAGGCTGGGATGTATCCGGCATGGACGCCGGTGTGCTTTCACTGCAGCCGACAGCAGTCAGGAGTAGGGGGATTGCAAGGAAAAGGGAAAGCCATTTGTTTGTACGCATGAATCGAATTCCTCCATCAATCAATCTTTCCCTCTAACTATAGCCATACAGGACACGGAAAGTAATGATGAATTTGGAATTATTTTGAAGACAAAGACATAGGAGAATTTACCCAATTATATAACCATGAAAAGAAAAAAACGTCCTGGAATCATCCTCACGACCCCAGAGACAGCTTTCTGTTGCGACTCTTTTACTTGTATAAAATATCATCTTTCAATGTCGCGATCTTGGCAAGCGCGGTGTTTATATCCGCTTGTTCAATATGATGACGGCGAAGCGCTTCGGTTAAATGATCGACAATCGCCTGAAAGTGATTTTCCTGCAAATTCATGCCTGTATGTACTTTGGCCATAGATCCGCCTGTATATTGATTTGGGCCGCCTAAAGCAAAGCTGATAAATTTGGTTTGGTGCTTCCGTTGCTTTTCCATATCGGTGTTGGCGAAGAAATGATTAACAGTAGGGTCAGCAAGAACAAGATCGTAAAAGGTGTCGACGACTTTGCCGATGGCCTCTTCGCCACCCAATTTTTCGTAAAGAGATGTTTGAGTTGGCATGATAAAATGTCCTTTCCCAGTTCGGTGTTGTCGGTGTCAAAAAACGAGTCATTGCATGCGTTTGATTTCATCCAGTAGCTGCTGCGTTCGCTTGGCATTCCCTTCCGCAAAATTTTGCAGACGGATTTTCAACTCTTCATTGTCATGGATTCGATCGGCTGTGATCAGATAGGTGCGCATCAAATCATTTTCAATGGATAGCGATGTTTTCAATGTTTCAAGCAAGGCGGTCGGATCCATGATGCGCTGTGGATCAGAATCATGATCGAATGGATGGCTCACGCTGCTCCCTCCCTTTACTGATAGGAGTGTGCCACTACAGGAAAGGCATTATGCAAAGAGTGGATCTGCTGCTTGCAGTTCCATGCTGCGGAATTTGATGACTTCAATCGCAAGCTGGTGAATCGCTTTTTGCGGATCGGAAATGTCGATGACGATCTCCTTTTTGCATTCGTTTTTTACGCTGTACAGAGTCGCATTGGCAACAGAATCGTGTATGGTTAACCCTTTATAAAAGGGGTATTCGCATTGATAAAAAAGATCTTTCACTTCAGAAAGGGTCATGTGGATCCACTCCATCTAAGAAGATAAGTAAATGATAACAAGATCGTATCGGAATTTCTGTGATCAAGATCACACTTTCCTTTGTCACTCAAATAACCGGGATAGTGACCAACCTCACAACGGAAGGGCGAGGTGTTCGGATAGACTGAACTTATCGCTTGAAAGCGCAGAAAAGAGGGGAGAAACAATGGGCGCGATCAGACAGCAGAGCTATCAAAAACCGGGAAATCCAAACAGCTGGATCTTTACTCCGGAGCAACTGATGGTACTGGAAAGCAAGATGACCTTCCGGAAAATGGCGAAGGGCTCGTTTCTGTTTCACGAAGGGGATCGGGCGGAGTATCTGTACTACATCGTGACTGGCAAGGTGAAAGTCATGAAGCCGAATGAAGATGGGTGCCTCGTGGTCCTGCATTTGCTGGGAAGCGGAGATCTGTATGGGGAACTGAATGAATGGGGCCGGGTAAGCCACGGCTTTGCGGCAGAGGTCACTCATGACGGGATGGTGGGCATGATCCGGCAGAAGGATTTGTTTGCCTTGTTGCAGGAGCATCATGAACTGGCTGTTCGCTTTTTAAACTGGGCAGGGCTCGTCAACCGGATTACTCAATTCAAGCTGCGCGACCTTTTTCTATATGGAAAGCTGGGGGCGCTGTGCTCTGTGTTAATCCGGCTATCGCGCACGGTAGGACAACCAGCAGGTGATGGCATGCGGATTGCCCATAAATATACCAACACGGATCTTGCTCAGTTGATTGGTTCCACCCGGGAAGGAGTCAATCGTATGCTGAGCAAGTTGAAGCGGGCAAAAGTCATCACAATCGAGCAAGGCTACATTACCATCCGAGATATCGACTTCTTAAAGGAAAGTTGCCAATGCCGGAATTGTCCCAATGAAGTATGCCGATTATAGCGACCAGGTGTGAGATTAGTCACTCCTTTTCTTTCCGGACCGTCCGATAATGAGGACAGGGAGCACAGTGACTCCCAGCAGAGGGAAAGGGGTTTTTCACATGAGATGCAACATTCATGGTGACCACATGACAATTACACCTGCATTAAAAGAGTACGTGGAAAACAAGGTAGGGCGTCTCGATAAATTTGATCTGCTTTCCGATGCGGATGATTGCCGGGTGACGCTGCGTGTAACAAAAAAAACATACGGTGGAAGTGACCATCCCGGCAGGAAACACCATGTTTCGGGCGGAGGAATCTTCGGAAGATATGTATGCTTCCGTGGACTTGGTCACCGATAAATTAAACCGGATGATTCGCAAATATAAAGACCGCCTGGAAAGCCAAAATCGCAAAGCAACAGCACAGCCGTTTGAGACAACTCCCGTGCGTGAAGAAGAGGAGTCTGTACAACTTGTCCGGATCAAGAAGTTTGAGTATAAGCCAATGGATGTCGAAGAAGCGATCATGCAGATGGATCTGATCGGACATACGTTTTTTATCTTTACCAACGCGGAAAACGGCCAAGTCAATGTGGTGTACAAGCGAAATGATGGCGGTTACGGACTGATTGAGCAAAGGGTTCGGTAATGCTAGATGTCGATAAGCGAAGGAAATGTCCTTCGCTTTTTCTATGTAAATAAACAAAAGATGTACGGATCTTTTAAAAATTATCCTTAAATACCTGAAGAAAATGAGGGGGATATTGTGAGAATAATCACAACTAAAAGCACTGCTGGCAAGTAAGATTAAGACATGAAACACCACTTGCTGCTCATTAACGGACTTCATAACAATCATACGGGACGATAAATGGTTTGGTGGGGGTTTCACGCAAAGGGGAGCATACCCGGTGCGAGGTGCACGAATGGTTCAGGTTATGTGATTTTATTCACAAATCTGCTGTTCTAAGAATTGCGCTTTGTACAAGAGTCACAATGCTGAAAATGCGTACGAAAGCATGAAGAAAGGTTGGGGAAGATAATGGCAAGAATTACACAGTGGGATCCGGAAAATGAACAATTCTGGAAGCGGGAAGGGAAGCGCCATGCTACGCGAAACCTATGGATATCCGTTCCATCGCTCATGCTGGCTTTTATCGTCTGGCAAATCTGGTCTGTTGTAGCGGTGCGGTTGAATGATATCGGGTTTTCCTTCACAGAGGAGCAGCTGTTCACCTTGGCAGCGGTTCCGGGATTGGTAGGGGCTACGCTTCGCTTCTTTTACACGTTTGCGGTGGGCAAGTTCGGGGGGAAAAACTGGACCGTTATCTCGACGGCGGTACTGGCTGTCCCCGCGCTCGGAATTGGGTTTGCGGTGCAAGATCCAACGACTCCGTATTCCGTGATGCTGCTTCTGGCGGCGCTCTGCGGTCTAGGTGGAGGGAACTTCTCCTCGTCTTTGGCGAACATCAGCTTCTTTTATCCGAAAAAGGAAAAAGGAACCGCGCTTGGCATTAACGGTGGTCTTGGTAACATGGGTGTGTCTGTTGTCCAATTCGTCACTCCGTTGATCGTTACCACCGGTACATTCGCTTTCATTGGCGGCGATGGGCAGCTGCTGAAAAACGGTCAGGAGCTTTGGCTGCAAAACGCTGCATTCATCTGGGTTCTACCTGTATTGATCATGACGGTCATTGCTTACTTCGGCATGGATAATCTGCCGGGCACAAAGCAATCCGTAGCGGAACAATTCGTGATTGTAAAACGCAAGCATACGTGGATTATGACGTGGTTGTATGTAGCTACATTCGGTTCCTTCATCGGCTACTCGGCAGCGTTCCCGTTGTTGCTCAAATCGCAATTCCCAGAACATGTATCGTTAGCTTTCCTGGGCGCTTTTGTCGCAGCGGCAGCCCGTCCGGTAGGCGGATGGATCTCTGACAAATTCGGCGGTGCCCGCGTGACAAGCGTCGTACTCTTCATTATGGGACTGGGAGCCTTCTCTGTTATCTATTTCATCAATCAGCATGATTTTGCGGGATTCTTAACAGCTTTCCTGGTACTGTTTTTGGCAGCAGGGATCGGCTCGGGCTCAACCTTCCAGATGATCCCATATATTTTCCCGCCAAAAGAAGCGGCACCGGTGCTCGGTTTTACAGCAGCCTTCGCCGCGTATGGCTCCTTCTTCATCCCGAAACTATTCGGGTGGTCGGTGAAAGCGACAGGGACTCCTATCAGCGCATTTTACTTCTTTATCGCTTTCTACTTCGTTTCGATCCTGCTGAACTGGTACTACTACCAAAGCAAAAAAGCAGAGCACACGAGCTTTGTTATGGCAAAGGAAACCAATGCATAATGCGTGATCGAACCGAAAAAAGCGGAATGGGATCTCTCCATTCCGCTTTTTATCATTTTTTTTGAACCTTGCAAGCTAGGGGAGTGCTGCAAGGCGATGCGCCAGCCATCCGGGCCTTCGATGGTGATCCGATCGGTTGCTTCCATTCGATCGGGGAGTGTTGGCGCACACCATTGTCCATCAGTTGTAGGACTACACTCCGTCCATAGTCTTGGGATTATCGGTCTTCAAAAAATTGGCAACCGATGTATAATGGTCGATATACCATTTTCGTACAGAAGCAAAGATGTGCAAGAGGGGATAAGATAGGCATGTCAAAAGCCGACAATATGCTGTCGATTCTATGGCTGTTAAAAACGAGGAAAAAAGTAACGGCCAAGCAATTGGCTGAAACATTGGAGATCAACATTCGCACGGTGTATCGATACATAGACGCGCTTTGTGCCAGCGGCGTTCCGATCATTTCGGATGCAGGGCACAATGGCGGCTATAGTCTGCTTCACGAATTTACTGAAGCGCCTTTATTTTTTGACTTGGACGAACAAAAGGCGCTCACCCATGCGGCGAAGTTTGCCAAAGAGGCGGGATATCCGCACGGCGAGGCATTGGACCGAGCGATTGCAAAACTCCGCAAGTATACCAGCCAGGAGCAGCAAAATACCATTAACCGCCATATTGTGGGCTTTGATGTCATTCATCCGCCAACCGACACCGCCTTGGAACAGAAGCTGCAGGAGTTGGAAATGGCGGTAGCGAACGAACAGACGCTTACGATGGAGTATCACAAAGGGATGGCTACCGCTCCACAGACCCGACAGATCGATCCATACGGGTTGGTCTACTGGAAAAACAATTGGTATCTCGTCGCTTACTGCCATCTTCGCGGGGAGATTCGCAGCTTTCGGGCGGATCGAATTCGTACCTTATCCGCGACAGATGGGACGTTCACAAGGCCTGAGGGATTTTCCGCTCGACACTTTTTCCTGAGCAGGCTGCTGCCCGATCTAGACAACCGGGAGCAGTTAATTCCGGTTACGATTCATGCGAAGGAAGCAGCGCTGAATGATCTTTGTGATCATTGGTTATTTGGGCACGGACTGGTAGAGCGCAGCGAACAGCAGGCGCAATTTTTGCTGCAAAAGGAAACAGTCCTTTACTACGCCCCATACATTCTTGTTGGTTATGGAAAATCCATTAAAAAAGTGGAACCGCAATTGTTGAAGGAAAAAATGGCCGAGCTTGCCGCCGAGCTG
The DNA here is from genome assembly GCA_035644815.1 of Bathyarchaeia archaeon. Taxonomy (GTDB): domain Bacteria; phylum Bacillota; class Bacilli; order Brevibacillales; family Brevibacillaceae; genus Brevibacillus_F. The sequence goes on from DASQNU010000199.1 coordinate 23,608, forward strand.
TACGCCTATTATTCTGCTGAAATCGAACTTCACTGACCGTAGCTGTCAGTGAAGTTCATCTATCATCAAGATAAATCATTCGAGGAGGGATGATCTTGAAATTGTATGGGATCCGCTTACTGGTCACGGATTTTAAGAAAAGCGTCGCTTTCTATCGGGACGTACTGGAAATTCCGCTCGAATGGTATGTGGAGGAAGCGGAGTATGCCAATTTCAATACGGGTGAAGCCAAGATTGAGATCATGACACGAAAAACGATGGCGGATGCGCTTGGCGAAGGCTATGAGCAAGTCGCCGCGAAAATCCCGACAAGCGTCGTGCTCGATTTTGGAGCAGAGGATATCGATGCGCGATACGAAAGTCTTCGGGAAAAAGGGGTCTCTTTCCTGAAAGAGCCGCATAATCGCGAAGATTGGGGAGCACGTGTCGCCCATCTGCGCGATCCGGATGGTAACACCATCGAGCTTTATCAATTGCTTTAAGGCGAAATGAACACACATATGAGGAGTGATCTGGATGAAAGAAGTATTGATATTTCTAACCGATGGTTTCGCTGATTGGGAAGCCAGCTATGTGAGCACAGAGTTGAACAAGCCGGGCAGAGGCTATCAGGTGAAGACCATTGCGATTGACACTGAGCCTAAGAAATCAATGGGTGGTTTGACCGTACTGCCCGATTATGCGCTTGAGGGGTATGAGGTCCATTCCCAGCTTGCCATGCTGATTCTCCCGGGAGGAACGGGATGGGGGGAAGACAAACATCAGCAGATCAAAACGTTGGTTGCGGAATGTGTCGCCCACAACGTGCCAGTGGCAGCGATCTGCGATGCGACCACGTTTTTGGGGAAACATGGTTTTCTCGATCACCAGCCCCACACAGGGAACTCCTTGCCGTACTTGCAGGCAAAAGCTCCTGAATACCAAGGTCATTCCTATTACGTCGAGGCGCAATCGGTATTGGACGGAAACCTGATCACCGCGAATGGAAGCGCTGCGGTCGAGTTTGGCAAACACATCCTGGAGAGACTGCAGGTGCTGAAACAAGACGAGCTGGAACAATGGTTTGCTATTTTCAAGCATGGGTACATCCAGACTTGAGACTATAGTAGGGGGGAATCGATTGTCATGCACAAAGCATTGAAGCTGTACGACTTTCACACATGGGCCAATCAAAAGCTCTTTCACCACTTGAAGGAATTGCCTGAATCGGTCATCAACGCTGAGGTGAAAAATGTGTTTTCCTCGCTTCATGAGGGATTGGTCCATATTCTCTTGATCGATCAGGTATGGTTATCGGCCATGCAGGGCAAAAGCTTCGAAGAGATTCGAGCGGCATCAGGTCAACTCGCAGAAGAAGCAAAAGGAAAAACCCTTGATGAATTGGAACGGCTCTATCACACGATGAAGGAGAGATACCTGGCCTATTTTGATCAGCAAGCCGATCTGGATGGTATCACCTCCATCAGCCATCCGGCTTATGGAACCTTGCAGGTAAGCTATGCCGACCTGCTCCAGCATGTGGTCAATCATGGTACATACCATCGTGGCAATCTGGCATCGATATTGCGACAGTTGGGACATACGGGCGTCCCCACTGATTATATTTATTACCTTTATGATGCCAGCAGGTAAGGGAAACCCAGTAAACGCTTATCGTTACAGATAGGCGTTTTTTCTTTCGACAAAGTTATTGACTTCGAGTGCACTCAAAATCGTATACTTTCCCCATCAGGGAGGTGGAAGTTGATGGACAACGCGTTGACTATCCAACAAGTAGCGGAGCGCACGGGCTTGACCGTCCATACGCTGCGCTACTACGAACGGGTTGGACTGATGGATCATGTCGCCAGAGCGGCCAATGGACATCGACGTTATTCGGAACATGATCTCGAGTGGATCGGCTTTCTCCAATGCTTGCGGGCGACCAATATGCCGATCGCGGAGATGAAGCGATTTTACGATTTGGCGCAACTGGGAAAAACCAACTATACGGAACGGAGGCAGCTGCTGGAGATTCATGCGCAACGACTGCGCAATCAGCTGGAACAAATTCAAACTACGATGGCCTATCTTGACAAGAAAGTTTCCTACTACCGGAGAAAGGAAAGCGAGTTGCTGCAGCAAGCAGGCGAGCTGCGTACGTAATAAAAAGGGGGTAGCGGGTAATGAAAACAGTAAACTTGGGCAATACCGGGATGGAAGTAAGCGCCATAAGTCTGGGATGCATGTACTTCGGAACGAAAATGAGCGAGTCTGTTTCCTTTGCGCTGTTAGATCATTATTACGAAGCAGGGGGTCGCTTCTTGGATACAGCAAACAATTATGCGTTTTGGGCGGAAGGGGGCAGCGGAGGGGAAAGCGAATCTCTGATCGGACGGTGGCTGAAGGAGCGGGGGAATCGTCACGAAATGGTGATCGCGACCAAGGTAGGG
>DASQNU010000200.1:0-20127 GCA_035644815.1 Bathyarchaeia archaeon
CCACAGCATATATTTTATCACCTAAATCCTCACAAGACTATTGCTTTCATCTTATGACTCCGATGAAGGTTGCATGCCCGTGAGAAACGGCTCGATTTGTGTACGCAGCTCTGGCCATGATCCCGTACGCACCTGGTATGGAGGCAGGGACTGCAAAAAGGCACGGCCATAGCGTGATTCAATAATCCTCGTATCAAAAACCACCACGACACCGCGGTCATTCTGGTCGCGAATCAACCGTCCAACTCCCTGCTTAAACTGGATGACGGCCTCCGGTAATGAAAGGGACATGAACGGATTTTTCCCCGCTTTTTTTAACAGCTCTCCCCTGCCGACGGCGACGGGATGGTTCGGCGGTGAAAAAGGCAGGCGTACGATTACCAGTGCACTCAGCGCTTCCCCAGGAATATCGACACCCTCCCAAAAGCTGCTCGTCCCAAATAGTACCGCTCTTTGTTCCCGCTGGAATGTGCGTACGAGCTTGCTCCGGTTGTTGCTGTCAATCCCGTGCGCGAGCAGCAGAAACTCATCCTCCTCAATCCGCTCCTTGATCCCGGTATATACCTGTCTTAGCATCGAATTCGCGGTAAACAGGATAAGCGTCCGGCCGTTTGCTGCCCGTATGATGTCCAAGCAGCCCTGTATGACCGCCTCGATAAACGCCTCGTCATTTTCCTTTAGTGTTGGAAACCCAGAGGGAATCAAGATCAATCCTTGCTTTTCGTAATCAAAAGGAGAAGGGAGGCTTACCGTGCGGACCTTTTCCTCCGGCAGCTGATCAAGGCCAAAGGTATTCTTGATATAGGAAAAACTGTTTTTTACAGTAAGCGTAGCAGACGTCATCACGACACTGCGGGTATCCGTAAACAGTGGCGACAGCTCATGGGATACTTCCAAGGGAGCGGCATACAGGTAGACATGCTTACGCTGCGTTCGCGATTCTTCCTCCATCCAGTACACGAAGTTATCATCATCGCAATGGATCAGGAAATGCAGATGTTCGGCCGCTTCGTGTAAATCATCCAGCAGTCCGCGCATATCGGTCATAGCACTCCTCATGAAATAGGTGGGAGCCTCGTCTCCCCCTTTTGTCAGGGCAAGGAGCTTCTCCAGGGTTTCAGCAAACGACAAAAGCTTGCTGATAAGTCCCTCGGCTTTTTTGATCAGTTTTTCTCCATTGCGACCGGCAAACGAATCCCTTTGATAACGGACGGTCACATTGCCGGCATCTGTCGTCTCGAGGCCTCTCTTCATCACCCAGGAGTACAATTGCTTGGACCACCCTAGCACATCGTCGCGCACCTGGTGCTGCGTCGTCCCCAGAATGGACAAGCAATCCTTGGCGCGCTCTTCGGTATCCACACGCCAGTTAATCAGATCTTCCACAAATCCGCGAATCCGTCCAGACACATCAATCCCTAACCGATCCACTAAAAACTGCAGCTGCGCCGTCGAATATTTTCGCCCCATGTGCTGGGTTGCAGCTGACTCCAGATGATGAGCCTCATCGATCACCGCCACCTGATAAGACGGCAAGATGTGATTGTCGGTTACCAGATCCGTTACAAGTAAAGCGTGGTTAACCACCAGGAGATCGGCTTTTTTGGCTTCCTCCCTTGCCTGGAAATAATAACAGCGGCTAAACCATGGACATTGTCGATGCAGACAGGAATGAGCATCGCTTTTAACTTGCTGCCAATACAGCGTGCCAGATGGCGGCAGGCTCAGTTCTTCCACGTCTCCTGTCAATGTCTGGGTTAACCAGGTCACCATCTGTGATTTGACGAGCCGCATCTCTTGACTGTTCTGCTCCACATTTTCATCCAGACTCTGCTCGAGCTTGCGCAAGCATAAATAATTGCCCCTCCCTTTCAGCTTGGCAGCCGTAAAAGGGAATGGAACGATTTTCTTTAACCGTGGAATGTCCTTTTCGAATAATTGCTCCTGCAAGGTAATCGTGTTGGTACTGACGATAACAGGTTCCGCATGATTTCTCGCCCAATAGGCAGCTGGCAGCAAATAGGCAAATGATTTTCCCGTTCCTGTCCCCGCTTCCACCAGCAGATGACTGCCCGCTTCTAGCGCGTCTTGAATCGCCCGGATCATGGCTTCCTGGGATTCTCGCCGCTGGAATCCCTCAATCTGCACCGACAATCCATCCTCAGATTCATCAATCGCAGGCAATGGATAGGCTTGGGCGGAAGCAAAAAGCTGTTGCATCTCTTGCGGTTCCCGTTTACGCAAGGCAATCTGCCTGTATATATCCCACTCGTCCTGTGGTTCGGTCTCTCCTTCCTCTAACACCGAATGCGTCAATTTTTCCATTTCCATCTGCCTCAGCAATTCGCCGACATCCGAACGAAAGGAAGAAACGAGCATCTGCAGCCTTTGAATGGTTGGCAAAGGCAAGCGGCGAAGCAGGTCATATAAATACAAAAACAGGTGTGCCGTTGCAAGGGCATCGCTATCTGCCTGATGCGGACGATCATGATAAATATCCAAATCGTCTGCCAGTTCCACCAGCCGATAACTTCCCTGCATAGGCAACAGAAAGCGAGCCAATTCAACCGTATCGATCACAGGGCCATCAAATGTATAATAGCCCTGGTTAGTCAGGGCTTCTTGCAAAAATTGCAGGTCAAAGGTTGCATTATGGGCAACAAAAACACTGCCGTCCAAGCGTTTCAGCATTTCAGGCATTATTTCTTCCAGTGTAGGTGCATCGGCAACCATCTCATCGGTAATGCCGGTGAGCTGTGTAATATAAGCGGGAATCGCTTGTCCCGGATTGACAAACGAGGCATATGTATCGGTAATTTGTCCGTCCTCAATCATTACCGCACCGATCTGAATGATCTGGTCTCCCTGACGAGGGGAGCTTCCCGTGGTTTCAAAGTCTACGATAAAAAAACGATTCAAACGTGTCACCTCGATCAACATACAAACAGCACAAGAATAAGTACCTTACTGAAATTCGGCAAGCTGTCTCTGGAATCCTTCTCTACGGTTTGGGAAGGGGAACAATGGGCAGCTCCATGTCTGTCAGCGTGTCCACCCTGCCTAATTTTGCATCGCATAGACGCCGATATAAGGCCACTTCCCGAATATCATTTTCTTGTACGCGTTGAAAATAATGTTCTGCCAGCTGCCAATTTTCTTCAATAATTGCCAAGCGGCCCAGATGAAAATACCCTAATGATTGCAGATAAGGGCTGGCTGTCTCTTGCAAAAATTCCCTTGCCAACTTCCTTGCACTTTCCATCTCTCCTATACGTTCATAGGCCGAGACCAGTCCGGAACGGGTCAAATGATGATCGCTGTTCTTCTGTAAAATGGAGCGAAAAACCTGAAAAGCTTCATCCATTTTTCCATCAAACAGCAGCATCCACCCATACGTAAACTGAAAATCCAGATTTTCCGGAGAAATGGTGATTGCTTTTTTCATCAGCGGCAACGCGACGCGGGTACCGGCGATCAACCAGGTGTTCCAGGCAAGCCCTTGGTACACCCAACCCTCCAGCGGCAGCTTTTCCCGCAAATAGACATAGCAAAGCTGTGCCCGATGGATTTGCCCGCGTGCTTCATACATGGTAGCCATTTCGTACAGGGTGTTGCTACCGAGTGAGCGAGCCGGCACTTTTAACCGCCCTGGTGGCACCATCTCTTTCGTTTGCAAGTCTGACTTGACCAGATACTGTGCTGCTCGCAGCCAGATGGCCTCAGCTTCCCAATCATCCCGCTCGAGTTGCATGTATTTTTCAATGGCATTGAAGGCGTCTTCTACCTCTTCATCATGCAAATAGCATAGCGCCAGGTTAAAATACGCATCGGCATAGTCCGCATCCACTTCTATCGCTGCTTTAAACGCTTGTGCAGCCTCCAGCCACTGCTCTTCCTCAGCGAGCATACATCCGATGGCGTTATAACTAATGCTCATCACTCGGGGTGAGCTGGCAGTCCGGCTAAGCAGGCGGAATTCCTTCAATCCTTGCTCCTGATCCCCGGATAGCAACAGACTGTAGGCGTAATACAAGCGCCCCATTTCCCAGTCGGGAGATTGTTTCATCAATTCGTCAAAGCATTTTTTCGCATCCTGATAAAGCCGCAGATGGTAAAAGCCCTCCCCTTTTCGAAACAGTGGCTCATGCGGATGTTTATTCTCAGCAAGAGACGGAAACGATGCAAATTCTTCATCCGGTACAGCGTCCTCCGTAGAACCTGCTTCATTCACTGCAAAATCTGCATCATCGGATTCCGGCAAGAATGCCGAAAATTGTTCTTCTTTCACGTTCTTGATCACGGTCGAGAGTGACTCCTCAAATCTCATCCATAAATCAATCACTTGATCGCTCGCTTTGCGCAGTTCCAGCAAATCATTGGCTAAACCAAGCCTTGCCTTATCCGTTGCAGAAGGCCATTGTTTTGCCACCTCTTGCAATTTTGAGGTTAACTGAGCAAAATAATTTTCCAACGTCATGATAAAAGCCACCCCCCTGTTACACCAGTGAGTCAATATCATTGTCTCACAAGGGGAGTGGCTCTATTCTTTTCTTGGTGGGTGAGCCGCTTACATCACGGTTGCGTGAACTTCTTCAGCTAAAATGGTTTCGATTTTGTTGTTTTCACCCATAATGGCCACACGCGGTTTATGATTACGCGCCTGCTCATCCGTCATCAACGCATAAGAGATGATAATCACTACATCTCCCGGCTGAACGAGCCTTGCCGCTGCTCCATTCAAACAGATGACACCGCTGCCCGGTTCCCCTTCAATCACATAGGTTTCCAAGCGTGCACCGTTGTTATTGTTCACGATTTGCACTTTCTCATTAGGCAAAAGATCCACTGCATCCATAATCTGTTTATCGATGGTAATGCTGCCTACATAATTCAGATTCGCTTCTGTTACAGTTGCCCGATGGATCTTTGCTTTCATCATGGTCCGAAACATACCGACACTCTCCTTCAGGTATTACGAAATAGTCAGGATGATATTGTCAATTAAACGTGTCCGTCCGAAACGAACCGCGAGAGCAACCAATACCTTTTCCCCCGATGTCCATGTGTTCACCGCCGCCATGTCTGGATAACGAAGGATTTCGGCGTAATCAATATCAGCCAGAGGCTGTGTGTTGATCATCTTCTTCATTTCACCAATGATCTGGTTCACCGTCTGCTTGCTCTCAATCAACGCTCGTGCGTGCTGGAGGGTCTGATAAAGGATAGTGGCTTGCTTACGTTCTTCCTCCCCCAGATACACATTGCGAGAACTCATCGCCAAACCGTCTTCTTCCCGGATAATCGGACAACGCACGATTTCCACAGGAACAGACAGATCTCGGACCATTTGTTCCACGACCGCCACTTGCTGTGCGTCCTTCTGGCCAAAAAAGGCAAGATCTGGCTGCACGATTTGGAAAAGTTTCATCACGACCGTAGCCACACCATCAAAGTGACCCGGTCTGGATTTTCCGCAAAGCGGCTCCGATACTTGCGACACCGAAACATTGGTAAGCACTCTAGAAGGATACATTTCTTCCACGGATGGGGTAAAGAGCAAATCTACACCGGCAGCTTTCGCCACTTTCCGGTCATGCTCAAGATCTCGCGGGTATCTGCTCAAGTCTTCGTTTGGTCCGAATTGCAGCGGATTGACAAAAATGCTCATCACGACGAAATCCGCTTGTTCTCTGGCCGCTTTGACCAAGCTCGCGTGGCCATCATGCAAATAACCCATTGTCGGGACAAACCCGATTGTTTTGCCTGCTTGACGGGCTTCTTTTATACGCTGGCGCAACTGTGCGATCGTCGATTCTTCCATGAGTGTCTGAATCATGCTTTCACCCCATCGCCGTATAACTGTTTGATCGTCTCCTCGGAAGCCGTGAATGTATGCTCCGCTGCCGGGAAACGCTTGGCTTTCACTTCAATCACATAATCGGATACAGCTTGTTTGATCGCTTCTCCGACCTGCGCGTAGCTCTTCACGAATTTCGGTTTAATCTGTGAAGCATAAGAGAGCACGTCGTGGAAGACCAGCACTTGACCGTCGCACTTCACCCCTGCACCGATCCCGATGGTTGGGATGGAGACGCTTTCGGTGACAAGAGCCGCTACTTCTTCTGGTACACATTCGAGAACCACCGCAAAGGCGCCCGCTTCCTCCAATGCCTTCGCTTCTTCAATCAATCGTTTGGCGGATTCGATATCTTTTCCTTGCACCCGATAGCCGCCCAGCTGATGGACGGATTGCGGGGTAAGACCAATATGACCAACGACCGGAATGCCAGCCTGTGTACAACGTCGAACTACCGGTACGATTTCCTGCCCACCTTCAATTTTTACTGCTTTGGCCATGCCTTCTTGCATCAGTCTACCTGCATTTTTCACGGCTTCCTCTACCGTGCCATGGTAGCTGAGGAAAGGCATATCGGTCACGACGAACGCGCGCTTTGTTCCACGGGCAACCGCTTTAGAATGATGAATCATGTCCTCCATGGTCACAGGGATCGTGGAATCATACCCCAACACGACCATGCCCAGTGAATCACCGACCAGAATCATGTCCACTCCCGCTTCATCGACCAGCTTGGCTGACGGATAGTCATAGGCCGTCACCATTGCGATGGGTTGGTTGTTCTGCTTGCTCTTGCGCAAGTCGGCTGTCGTTACCGGATTGCTTTGAATACTCATACCTTCTCTCCTTTTTGCTTCCTGCTCCCGTGTAAATCCAAAAAACCTTCTCTCCGAATGCGAAAGAAGGTTGTCCATACCAAAACACATGTACTTTTGGATTTCCTTCTGTCTCGGTCCCACACAGGCTCAGAGCAGATGATTTTTTTGGAAGAAAAAGAAAAAACATGAAACTTGATGAGTGCCGTTCCCAACAATTGGAGATACAGCCTCATTCGAATTTATTATAACAAAAGCATTACCGCTCTGCACCATATTCGATATCAGCCGAGTACACTTTGTGGCGAATGCCGGAACGATCCTCTACAATTAACACGCCTTCGGGATCTAGTCCAATCGATTTCCCCTCGATCGTAGTGTGAATCGTTCGCACCGTAACCATGCGTCCCAAAGATATGGAGCGGTCTTCCCAGGCCAATTTGGTCTGTTCAAAACCATGCGCCAAGTAATGGAGATACTCTGCTTCAAATTCCTGACAAAACGTCTGCAACAGCGCGGCACGCTTGATTTCGTCTCCGCTCGCGATCCGCAGGGAAGTGGCAATTTCGCGCAAATCAGCAGGAAAATCTGATTCAACCGTATTTACATTGATCCCGACGCCGATCACCAAATAATTGATTCGATCAGATTCTGCGTTCAATTCGGTCAAAATCCCGCAAAATTTCTTCCCATGGTAGAGCAAATCATTCGGCCATTTGATCTGTACTGAGACGCCCGTATGCAGCTGAATCGCTTTCGCCAACGCAACGGCGGTAAGCAATGTAAGCTGTGGAGCTTTCGACAGAGGAATGGAAGGTCGCACGATGAGACTCATCCAGATCCCTGTGCCTTTCGGGGAGTGCCAGGCTCGCCCCAGTCTCCCTTTTCCCCCGTTCTGCTTTTCCGCAATCACGATGGTACCTTCAGGAGCCCCCTTGCTGGCCACTTCATGGGCTAACAGCTGAGTCGAGATGACTTCATCATGCGCGTAGATCTTCTGCCCGATGATTCTCGTTTGCAAGCCTGTCTGAATCGCTTCTTCCGACAGACTATCCGGAGCCGCTAGCATACGATAGCCAGCTTTACGCACAGCATCGAATCGATAGCCTTCCTGACGTAGCTCCTCGATATGCTTCCATACGGCCGTGCGTGTGCAATTGCAAATCTGGCTCAATGCTTCCCCCGAGATAAACTCACCAGGGTGCTCATGAAAAGCCTTCAGAATCTCATGCTTGATGTTTTTCATACCTTGCAACCTCTTTTCGTGCTTCTTCCAGCAAGTGCTCGGGCAGATTAGGAAGGCCATGTAAAGCCGTTTGCACCAGCAGATGATTCAGTGTATGGGAGATCCATTCTCCTTGCTTTTTCTGCAAGGCTTCCTGCAGCTGTTTTCCATTGATTGCCAGTCCCTTGGTCGTTTTCACTGGCAATTCATCGTAAGTCTTGTGCAGCGTCGACAGCGTATGGCGTTCCTGATGATTCCACCAGCAGGCAGTCAACAGGCCAACGATCTCCTCGCATGCCGACAATCCATATTCCAGCACCAACCGTTCCCAAGGCTGCTTTTCTGGTGCGTCCCACTCCGGTTGCAAGCGTTCGAGAATCATCACGTTCCGTTCAATCGTTTCCATTTCTCGCTTGGACATTTTTAAAAACGAACAGAGTTCTTTGCTTTTTGCTGGCGAAAGGTTCATCATGTAAAACAGCAATGCCCACTTCTGCGTCAAGCTGTCCACTTTGCCAATTCGCCAAATTTGCGCTTCTGGCTTGCCAAATAGCCTATGCAAGAGAGGAATCCCCTGAAAAAGTCGTGTGTGAACCATGGTGTCCATCCCGATTTCGAGATAGGAGCCATGCAGCAGCTTGTTCAGCTCATCACGCACGCGTTCGATTGCAATATGTGCCAGCAGATTGGCTGTTTCTTCAATGGCAGCCTTCGTTTGCGGCTCAACTTGAAAGCCCAACTGTACGGAAAAACGGACGGCACGCAAAATGCGCAAGGCATCCTCACGAAAACGGACAGATGGGTCTCCCACTGCCCGAATCACACCATCCTCCAGATCTTTTCGACCGTGAAAAGGATCAACCAGATGATCATGCTGGTCCATCGCCATGGCATTCATCGTAAAATCGCGTCTGGCTAAATCTTCATGCAGGTCACTGACAAATGTTACATGCTCAGGTCGTCGAAAATCGAGATAGTCACTTTCCGTCCGATAGGTTGTAACTTCAAATAAATAATCGCCATGCTTCACGGAGACTGTCCCATGCTTCAATCCAGTTGGCACATGATCAGGAAATAGGCGCATCACGTCGCCTGGATGGGCATTCGTACATATATCTATATCTTGAATTGGTCTTCCCAGATGCCAATCTCGTACACATCCGCCGACGAAATAAGCTTCGTACCCATTCTCCTCCAGCGTTTGAAGCACATGCCGAGCCGCTTCTTTTCGCATCAGCCTCGTCTCCTTTCTCCACAGACAGCGAATGACGTAAGGAGGATTTCCCATGAGAATAGTCTTTGGGTTGTTTATCCTGGTATCCAAAGTGATTCAACAGATGAAAAAAGTATCACTATGATAATAACCGATAGTAAAGCTCTTCGTATTGAGACGTGATCTTGTCGTGGCAGAACGTTTCACAGGAGCGATCTATAGCGCTTTTAGAAAATCGTTGATACAGCGTTTCATCTTGCAAAAGCTGCAGCGTGCGTTTTGCCATATTCTCTACATCGCCAACCTCGCACAAGAAGCCGTTTTCGCCGTCTACGACCACTTCCGGCAACCCACCTGCAGTAGACGCTACGACCGGGACACCGCATGCCATCGCTTCCAAGGCAACCAGTCCAAAGCTTTCCTTTTCAGAAGGAAGCAGCATCACATCTGCCATGGAGATCACCTCTGCCACGTCCTCTTGCTTCCCTAGAAAATGAACATCATTCGCCAATCCTAGTTCAATCAGCTGCTTGCGTGCGTGGGTCAGGTCAGGACCCTCTCCAATAAAGATCAGCTTAGCCTTCATTTCGTTTCTGACCAAACGGAATACTTCCACTACATCGGGTACACGCTTCACGGGACGAAAATTGGAGATATGCATGATTACTTTTTCTCCGTTTGGCGCGAACACTTTTTTCAGGTGGGATACTTCCCGCGGATAGTAACGACGTTTGTCTACAAAATTATAAACTGGTTCAATCTCCTTGGTAACGTGGAGCAGCCGTTTTGTTTCACCGATCAAATCCCGCGATACCGCCGTGACGAGATCGCTCTGTTCGATGCCGAAGCGAATCATCTCGCTCAAGCTGGAATCATAGCCAAGTACCGTAATATCTGTACCATGCAGCGTCGTTACGATCTTCAAGCCATCCCCGACCATTTGCTTAGCCAAGTAGGCACAAAGCGCGTGCGGCACCGCGTAATGAACATGCAAAATATCCAGCTTTTCATTTTTCGCCACCTGCGCCATCCGGTTGGCCAGTGTCAGGTCATAAGGGGGATATTTGAACACGTCGTAGTGGTTGACATCTACTTCATGATAAAAAATATTCGGATGAAACCCTCCCAAGCGGAAGGGCATGCTTGACGTAATAAAATGCACATTATGGCCACGCTCGGCCAAGAGCTTTCCTAGCTCCGTCGCGACGACGCCTGAACCGCCTAAGGAAGGATAACAAGTAATTCCAATATTCATAGAAAAGACTCTCCTTTACAATGCTTGCCAAAAAAATAGCTTCCGAACATACTTCTACAAGTGCGAAAACACCAGTGGCGAAGCATTTACAAAGCCTTCTGCAAAATCGACGCCCGCTTGTTGGCCGAACAGCCGCTCACGGTACTCGACTGCTTCTATATAACCATTGTTCAATGGGGTAGCGACGGAATTTTCTTCCCGTTCAAACTGACTGCGATAACAGCTCAGGATATTCTTTTTTTCTTCGTAAACCTCGCTGATATCCACGAAAAACGCGGGTGTTACGGTCGAATTAATAAAATAATAGCAAAAGCGCTCCGGCCGGTAAGCTGGATGAGCTTCATCCGGCTCGTATTTACGAATCCCTGCATTGAAGATCGCTTCCCGCACGATACGGCTTACGCTTTCATGATCCGGATGCCGATCGTGCATATAGGGGGCTAGCACAAGTGCTGGCTTTGTCTGTCTAATGATGCGCACGACTTGGCGAATCGCTTCGTCACGCACTGCTTCGAGACCGCGATCCGGCAGCCCCAGATTGGTACGTTTGGCTACACCTAACAAGCGATCCGCAGCTGCTGCTTCCAACTGCCTTGTCTCCACATCCCCGTTAGAGGAAAGCTCAGCATAGGTTAGATCCAAGATCCCTACGCGCTTTCCTTGCTTGGATGCTTTCAGCAAGCTACCCGCCGCACCAATCTCCACATCATCGGGGTGGGCGCCAATCGCCAATATATCTAATCTTTCCATCATTCTTTCTGCTCCTCATGGACAATTTGTCGCCATGCAATTTCGTCATTTGCCAATGCTTTTAAGATAATCTCCGCAGAGCCGAGATTCGTCGCAAACGGGATTCGGTGCACATCACACAAGCGCAACAGAGCGATGATATCCGGCTCATGCGGCTGGGAGGTCAACGGATCGCGTAAAAAAATAATGACATCCATCTCATTGCGGGCAATCATCGCACCTATCTGTTGATCCCCGCCAAGTGGTCCCGACAGAAAACGAGTTACTTTCAGAGATGTGGCTTCCATAATGCGTTGTCCGGTTGTCCCGGTTGCATACAATTCATGCTTTGCCAAAATGGATTCGTAAGCGACTGCCAACTGGATCATTTCTTCTTTCTTGCGATCATGCGCGATCAACGCTACTCTCATCCGTTTCTCTCCCCATTCTCTCTAATCGATTAAATGCTCCAATCCATACACCAAGTGGTCGAGATTCATGACAGCCTTGATTGCCATGTTCACGCCTGGCATAAAAGATTCGCGACTGATGGAGTCATGTCTGATGGACAATGTCTGTCCTACGGCACCAAACAATACTTCCTGGTGAGCGACCATCCCGGGCAGTCGGACGCTATGAATGCGGAAGCCATCATACTCGGAACCCCTTGCTCCCGAAATCAATTCTTTTTCATCCGGATGTCCCTGCGATAGTTGCTCTCTCGCTTGGCTGATCAGCTCCGCCGTCTTTAAAGCAGTTCCGCTTGGCGCGTCCAGCTTCCGGTCATGATGAAGCTCGATGATTTCTACATGCGGCATGTATTTGGCGGCCATCGCTGCAAATTTCATGCAAAGAATCGCCCCGATCGCAAAGTTCGGCGCCAATATCGCGCCTAATCCAGCTGCTTTGAAGCGCTCTGTCAAGTCTTGCAATTGTTCTGCGGATAGCCCGGTTGTCCCTACTACCGGTCTTATGCCATGTTGAAGCGATAGTTCCATATTTCGATATACGTCATGTGGCGTCGTGAAATCGACCAAGACATCTGGCTTCAGCTCCGCAAACTGTTCTCCGATTTCTTGCTCGCTTTTTCTTGTATCGATGGGTCCAACATAAACAAGCTGTTCATCGGTGCCCAGCATCTTCACGACTTCCTGACCCATTCTTCCTTTTGCTCCTGCGACTGCTACTCTGATTGGGTGCAATGGTTGTCCCTTCTTTCTGTCTATTCTTCTATCCGTGTCCAACGGTCTTTATCCCGTGTATTGAATTTGTGCATAATCCGATCAAATGCTTCCTGCAGGTCAATGCCCAGCGAATTGGCAAAGCACAGTACGATAAAAAAGACATCCCCCAGCTCCTCGGCAACTGTTTTCTCTTCTTCATCGCTTTTTTTCGGCTTTTCTCCATAATAATGATTAATTTCTCTGGCCAGCTCTCCCACTTCCTCCGTCATTCTCGCCATCATCGCAAGAGGGGAAAAGTATCCTTCCTTGAACTGGGATATGTATTGATCGACTTCTGCCTGGATTTCCTCCAGCGTTTTTCGTTTCTCCACGCATCCTTCCTCCTTTCAACCAATTCTCTCTACCGACTATCCTACCTGAAACGGAGCAGTTTGCCAAATCCTGTTCGCACTTTACCGGCCTATTGTGGACATCCCTATCCATGTCCGATATAATGGCTCTGGCACGGGTGTAAAGGAGCGAAAACGACAGATGAATCTTCGACTGAAAAGTATTATAGCTATCATCATTGGTACTGCAATCATGGGATTCGGGATTAATGCCTTCAATATACCGAACAACCTTGCAGAAGGCGGCATCACCGGGATCAGCATCATTATCAAACTCTTGCTTCCGGTGGTGGATCAAGGAATTGTCTACTTTTTGCTGAATATTCCTCTCTTTATTCTTGGCTGGAAAGTGCTTGGGCGCGCTGCGTTTGTTTATACGATTATCGGTACAGTCAGCTTGTCCGTGTTTTTATCCCTCTTTGAAGGGACACTGGCTCTGCCTCTCGATGACAAATTGCTCGCTTCCCTATATGCGGGCGTGGCAGTTGGCGCGGGACTAGGCATCATTTTCCGTTACGGGGGGACTACAGGCGGCGTGGATATTATTGCACGCCTGCTGCAAAAACACTTTGGCATCAGCATGGGGAGAACGCTGTTTTTCGGTGATATTCTCGTAATCGGTGCTTCTCTGATCTATCTGAGTGTGGAAAGTGCCATGTATACGCTGGTCGCTGTCTTCATCTCCGCACGTGTGATCGACTTTTTCCAGGATGGCGCCTATGCCGGAAAAGCACTCACGATCATCTCCAATCACGCTCAGGAAATCGCCAATCAAATCCTTGCTGTTGGACGGGGTGTGACTCTCCTCTCCGGGCGCGGTGCATTTTCTGGGGAAGCAAAAGATGTGGTCTATGTTGTCGTCAGCCGTAATGAAATTGTTCGATTTAAGTCGATCGTCCAAGAAGTGGATCCACATGCTTTCGTCATCGTCAATGATGTCCATGAGGTATTAGGCGAAGGATTTACCTTTGATGAAAACAAGCAACCGCTTCGTGATTGACCCAGAATACATACATTGAGCAAAAAAGAAAACGCGCCGGGCTTGGCGCGTTTTTGTTTGTTTCTCCGACTGGGCGCAACCATTCTCATGGTCTTATCGTATACGCCCTTCTGTCCAGACTCGATCCCAAATCTCATTCACTGATTCCTCTGGAGATTGATGGGAGGTATCTAGCCATAAACCTACCTTGGGTGTTTCTTCGCGCAATCGCCGATCAAGCTCAGCAATCGTCCACAATCCGTACCCGTTTTTGGAACGAATCGCTTCTCTCTTGGCCACCTCTTCCTGAGCGGGAGTAAGCACAACGACATAAAGTGGTTCTTGCTGAATAAAGTCCACCGTTTCCTGAAGCATGGGCCCGATCATTACATCTTGCATCACGACGTTAAACCCAGCGGTAAAGTATGCATCTGCGACCTGAGCAGAAATTTGATGACGCAAACGCAGTTGCCTTATCGCTTCTCCTTCCGATTCAGGCAGCATTTCTTCTCTACCGCTTACAATCATTCTCCTAAAAGCATCTCCTCGCAAATGAACGCCTCTTTCAAACTTTCGTGCAAGAAGCTCGGCGATCGTTGATTTTCCCGATGCCATGATCCCTGTAATCAGAAATAGACCCTTATTTTCAGCATTCATGCTTTGATCCCACCTGCCAGATTTCTCTCTTTCCTCAAATCATAGCAAGATTACCCAAATGTTCCAACTTGTTCAGCCTGATATTTTCGCCATGCAACATAAGCGAGAGTCATGCAGACAACACCTGCTATCGTCAGGATTAACGTCAAAGGAGATTGTGGATGAATAAACTGCGCCAGCGTGCTTTTATCTTCTCCGACAAAAGCGATTTGCATCTGTGCACTCAATTCTCGTAAAGCTTCGCGCACTAACTGCCAATCAACCTGCTCATTTCGAATTTCTTTATGAATCAATTGATAAGCAGCACCGATCTTCTCCATTTGCACCGCCTGCAACTGGACACTCATCGCAGGACGAATGGCCAAAAACAGTTGATAGTTTTCTTCAAATTGAGCCAGAAAAGCGACATTGTCCCGCTCCACCGAAGCTTGCAGCAGGTTTTGCATTTGGTTCGCATACGAGTTGTAATACTCCCTCCACATCGGCTGATGGGCGTGACTGAGTGCATCAATGGCCACTCTTACCTGCGTGGCATGCCATAGCAATTTATCCTCACCTGATGCAGGGTTCGCGTACATTTGTTTTGCCGCCAGTATAGACTGGGTTACCGCATTCAAGCTTTCGATGCGAATACGTGTCGGCAATGTTTGATTGGGAAAAATTTCACCGAGCTGGTTTAATTTACTCCTCGCTGCATCCAAATCCCCTTTTTTCGTGAGTTGATAAAAGTCACCTGCCAGCTGATCCAATTCCACCAGATGGGCCTCATGCTCCGGTTTCTGCAACTGGGAAAAGAATGATTGAATAGGCCAAGCCAGAGAAAGACCGACGACGATCAACACAAGTAAAATCACTCGATTTTTCCGCAAAAGAAAATCCTCCTTTCCCTAGTACTAGCCTATGGAAAGGAGGACAAGATTAGACCTTGTTTCTCTGTTGAAACAGATTCAAATACCAGATGATCGCGATAGAAATCAGACTGAGCATCACCGTGCACAACCCAACAATCCCCGTATAAGGGACAAGCACATCCGGCAACCAAGGGTGTATAAACATGACGTAATCAAGGAAATCATTATTCAGCGTCCATAACGCAGCCAGCCCAACCGGAAGCCAGCTTAACTTGTAGAAACGAGCATACAGTACAGATTCGATGGCCATCCCTGCATGCGATGCCATGAGCATGATGTCTGTCCAGCGAACTTCATTGCCCAACATCCATCCAGCGATGATCACCCCTACTGCCCAAACGCCATACTTAAAATTGGTAATACTCGCCAATGCTTCCAAGAGCGGAACATGTTTGCCTAGAAGGTAGGTGAGAATGACCAGTGTAAACAATCCGCTTCCAGTCGGACTGTCCGGCACAAATATACGCAGCCAAGGCTCTGTACTCTCCAATTGGTTTCCATACCAGATGAAGCCATATATTGTACCTAAAAAGTTGATTATGAACAGCATCCAGAGAAACCAGCGTTCCATCAGCGATGCCCACAACCACTTCCACAAACCCTTCATCTCAATCGTCTCCCATAATCGCTTGCTGCGATGTCGCTTCCTGTTATACCCAGACCGATTCTATTCCAACGTCACGGAAAGGTTAGTTGCCTTTGTTGCGATCAAAATGGTGAAGAAAAAAGCTGACCGAGTCATCAGCCAGCTTTTTCATCGCTTATTTTAAGCTTGCCATATATTCGGCCAGTTTTTTCAAATCTTCATCGCTGCCTTGGAACATACCACCTGGCATGCCGCCTTTACCATTTTTGATAATGTCAGCGATTTGGGTAGCGTCATACTTGCTTCCTACCTTTTGCAAGTTAGGAGCTGCTACGCCTTCCATATCTTTCCCGTGGCAACCAATGCAACTGGTTTGCGCTGTCCAGAGTGGATCAGCTTTAAAACCTGGATCAGCTTTTTCTGCAGGAGCTGCAGGTGCGGTGCTGCCGCCAGCACTGTGACCACCATTGCTAGGATGATGACGATTATGCTCATCCATCGCAGCCCATGTCAGGTAGAATACCCCTACCAAAGACAGAAGCATGATGCCTGTTGCAATCGGACGTTTATTTGGTCGACGTTCCTTCCCTGCATCCAACCAAGGTGCAACCACCAATGCGGTAAATGCTACACCAGGGAAAATGATGGTACCGAAGACTACCCAGTCACCGGATGCCCATGGATATTTCAGCATTTGGTACAGGAAGAGAAAGTACCAGTCTGGCAATGGAACGAATGACGTATCATTCGGGTTTGCCTTATCAGTCAGCGGCGATGGATGGGATACTGTCAAGAGCAAGTATCCAACCAAACATACAGCCGCTACCATCCACTCTTTCAACAGGAAGTTCGGCCAGAACGGTTCCGATTTTCCTGGGAACTCGGAGTAGGATGGAGCAATATTGGGGATGCGCTTCGCCGAAATTCGCGAGTCTCCGACGAAGGTAGCATCTTTATCATGTTTAGCCATGCTATACCCTCCTTGATCGAGATCAGGGATCTCTCTTCAAAATTGTCGAAGACTTATAGTGGTCCGGAAATACCCTGTGCACGAATCATGACAAAGTGAGCGCCCAGCAGTCCAAGCAAAGCGCCTGGCAGGAAGAATACGTGGATGGCAAAGAAGCGAGAAAGCGTTTGCGCACCTACGATATCGCCACCAGTCAACAATGCTTTTGCATACGGTCCAATCACTGGAACCGAATTGGCGATCTCCAAACCTACTTTTGTTGCAAAGTAAGCGGTGTTATCCCATGGGAGGAGATAACCAGTGAAGCCCAGTCCAAGCATCACGAAGAAGATCAACATGCCCACTACCCAGTTCAATTCACGAGGCTTTTTGTATGCGCCGGTGAAGAACACGCGGAGTGTATGTAAAAACATCATCACGATTACCAAGCTTGCGCCCCAGTGGTGCATACCGCGTACAATCACACCGAAAGCTACTTCGTTTTGAAGATACTTTACGGATTCGTACGCATTGATAATGTCCGGTACATAATACATGGTCAAAAACATACCAGACAAGATTTGGATAACGGTAATAAAGAACGTAAGTCCACCAAAGCAATACACGAACGCGGAGAAATGGTGTGCCGGGTTCACGTGCTCTGGCACTTCGTGGTCGGCCAAATCACGCCACATTGGGGTGATATTTAGGCGCTCGTCCACCCAATCATACATTTTTTGCAACATCTTAGCCAGTCACCCCCGGTAGAGGATTCGGTTTAACTTTTCCTAGGTACAGCTTGCCGTCTTTTACTTCTGATTCATAGAGATCAAGCCCTTTGGTTGGTGGTGTTCCAATTACATGGGCACCGTCTTTTTTGTAGCGTCCCATGTGACAGGGGCAGAAATACTCGTTTTCATGCTCACCCTTGTTCCAGTCCACCGTACATCCCAAGTGCTTACATACAGGGGAAAGTGCTGTCACTTCACCCTTCTCATTCTTGGTTACCCACGCGGCCATAACCGATTCGGATTCATACCAACCGTCCTTGGTATGCACCTTGAATTCTACGCGCTTAGGCTCGTCTCCGAATTCATCTATGCTTCCTACCGCTACTTTATCTCCGCCAGCGGAGTGCTTCAGCAACGGGTCAACTGCAAATCGAATCATCGGTGTAATCATACCTGCAGCTAGGAAACCGCCAGTTCCCATGAGTGCGTAGTTTAGAAATGTACGTCTGGATATTTCCCGTTTTTCGCTCATCTCTTTTTCCCTCCTTATCTGCAGAATAACGTGACGAAGGTACTACAATACATAATTACACTAGGTCATTCCCAATCATAGCTAACGCCATTTTAGATGTCAAGAATCTACAGGCGTTAACAGGAAGTCTCGTTTCAATTGCTTCATATTTTGTTGAGATTTTGTCATAAATTGAGGATTGATTTTTTTAGTATGGCTGTTCTCAATCAAATCTATTGATTTTTCCACGCTTGAAGTACTTCTTGTGTTAAAACGTCTACCGTTACTTCAAAACGAATTGGCGAGCTCAAGTCCTCATCGCCAATCGTAAAGGTATGAATCTCTCCTTGTTCTCCTGGCGGGAGGCTTCCTTTCACATGTTGCCCACTAAATTGCAAAAGAATGTAATGACGAAACTTGCTGGGCAGCTGTTGTTCGAACCCCTCTTCCCTGATCTGATAGGACAACGGAAAGAGCAAGATTCGTCCTCTCAGCTTTTGCTCGATAGCGGCGGCCACATTAAGCAGATAAGTCATTCGCTCTGCATGTGAGGGAATATCCATAGATGGTTTGTACAAATATAAAGGGAGCAGTGCGGTATCATAATAGAGTCGCATCTCCTCCCAATTGTGCAATTCATCCATTCTCCATTGCATAACTCTCTTCCTCTCGTGTCAATCTGCTGATTTAGCTTACCACGAAGAGGATACACGTGCAATTAACCGCGTTTACCTTTGTTCATACGCCATGATTTCACGCAGTTCGGTTGTCAGACACAAGAATCGTTCCTTGTTTTTCATTTCCAGGGCTTCGTCAATTTCCTTATACAGCGTCCGTTTGCGATATAAGCGGACTTGCTCGTCGATCACCATTTCTGATAACAGTCCAGACACCGATTGATTCCCGTAAATATTCGGCCATTCCATGTCTAATCCCTCACTTTAACAGTATCGTGGATTCAGTAAATCCGTTGTATGCTTTCAACCATGACTGGCAAAGCTCTGTATGTGCATACATCCATTCTCCATCTTCGCGCTGCCCTACTTTCAGCAACCCGAGATGCACCATCATTTTCAGAATCCGATTGTGGAGAATGTTCAGCGGCTCATCATAGTAAAACGGTTTAATCCATGGCAGCAACAGATTTGCCAAACTGCTCTGGGCAAGCCATCCACCCCTTGTCATTACTGGAATGACTTGTACAATCATCGGCAAGTTGGGGATGGCCCTTTTGTACAGGCGAAGCCAAAAGCGGATCAGATCATGCTGTACTTGCTCGGATACCGGTGTCACCAGCTGCTCGATTCCTTTTTCCGCGATTCGCAAGACCCCTGGGGACTCCTCGATCCATCGCTGGTAGTAGCAATAATCGTACAATAGCGAAAACCGGTCGGGGTACAGATCAAAATGCAGACCGTAGCCAAATCTCCACTTTTGCGGAGGCAAAGGTTCCTCTTGGACACTGAGAAAGCGCAGCAGCTGACTTTGATATCGTTTGTACATGCCGCCATCTGCTGTCAAGGGTACAGGTTCTCTCTCCAGAAAACGCAGAAACTGATAGAGATCGTCACACATAGCCGTTCCTTCATCACGATAAGCAGCCGGCTGTGTCCCCTTCCACTCTTCTTCTTCCAGCTTTCCGTTTAGCCATGCTTTCAGATAGGGCTCCCGCAAATCCTGCGGTATTTGATATTGCCCTACTGTTTTTCCTTTGGCCGGAAACACCCACCCGCGCCTCAGCGCAGAAGCAATCAATTTTCGCCCTTCTTCCATCCGCTGCTCATGTTCAGAATCGATGGCCACGCTTGCTTTGGCCAATAAATCCTCCAATGAAAACACGCTTCGCTTATCTAACAGCAACTGCATCAAAAAATGAACTTCCGGAGAAGACAGTCGCTCAACCTCTGTCTGTATCGTGCTCTTATGCCGCAGATTGGAGAGTAATGTCGTGATCAGATCATTTTTTGAGTGCGGATTGCACTCACAGCCATAGTGATTTGCGATTTGATGGAGCTGACGGATGTCCGTGTAGACCAGAATCTCTGCCAAATTCACCATGAATCCCTTCTATCCGTATCGAATTTACTCTCCATTCTTACCAAATTTGGGCAAAATAAAACAGGAAGCCACAAATGC
>DASQNU010000201.1:0-26233 GCA_035644815.1 Bathyarchaeia archaeon
TCCGAGGAAGTCAAGGGACGGGTAAGAACGTCTGATTGGAAGGAGGGAATTATGATGAACCAAGTGATCCGTGAATTGGAAAAAGAACAAATGAGACAGGATATTCCTGCATTCCGCCCAGGTGATACTGTACGTGTACACGTAAGAGTTATCGAGGGTCAGCGTGAGCGTATTCAGTTGTTCGAAGGCGTAGTAATCCGTCGTCGCGGTGGTGGTGTCAGCGAGACCTTTACTGTGCGTAAAGTGTCTTACGGTGTAGGCGTTGAGCGTACATTCTTGCTCCACTCTCCTAAATTCGACAAGATCGAAGTAGTACGTTACGGTAAAGTACGCCGTGCGAAACTGTACTACCTGCGTAACCTCACAGGTAAAGCAGCACGTATTAAAGAAATTCGTCGATAATCAATCGATACCATTTTCCATAGAAAAAAGGGGGCCTGGTTACCAGACCTCCTTTTTTCAAATCCAGCGATATTTTGCCTTGAATTACATATACATAGAGCAGTTTGCAGGAGGAAATGAAGATGAGCGAAGAAGTAACCCCACGTCGGGCGAAGAATGAGGCATGGGAGTGGATCAAGGCGCTTGGTATAGCCATCGCATTAGCTTTTGTGATCCGGACCTTTTTGTTTGCTCCCTTCATCGTCGAAGGTGAATCGATGGAAACAACACTGCATAACGCGGAGAAATTGGTGGTTAATAAGGCCATTGTGTATTTGAGTGAACCCAAGCGTGGCGATATTATTGTTTTTCATGCAGAAGAGAAGCGTGATTACATCAAACGTGTGATCGGCGTCGCTGGGGATACGGTTGAAGTGAAAAAAGATGTGCTTTATCTCAACGGAAAGCCAGTAGAAGAACCGTATTTGGAGAAGAATAGAGAACAAGCGAAAGAACAAGGTACCCAGCTTACAGAGGATTTTGGACCCATTACTGTTCCGGATGGCCAGATCTTTGTAATGGGGGATAACCGTTTGAATAGCCGTGACAGCCGTTCGATTGGTCCAGTCAGTCTGGACAAGGTGGTAGGACGATCTGAATTTGTGTTCTGGCCGCTCGATAGCATTCGGATGACACGGTAAGCAAAAGTAGGTGAGAAGATGAATATCCAATGGTTTCCCGGGCATATGGCGAAAGCCCGACGACAAGTAACGGAAAAATTAAAGCAAATTGATGTTGTCATTGAGCTATTGGACGCGCGACTGCCCTTATCGAGCCGAAATCCGATGATTGACGAAATTGTTTCGGAAAAGCCGCGTTTAATCCTGTTGAACAAAGCTGATTTAGCCGATACAGAAGTAACGGAACAATGGGTCAACTACTTTAAGGAACGCAACCTGCGTACACTACCGATCGACGCATTGAGCGGAAAAGGCGTGAATCGACTCCCGGCTATATGCCAGGAGCTTGCTGCCGATATGCTCAACAGGCGAAAAGAGAAGGGCATGCAGGCAAGAGCGGTTCGCGTGATGATTTTAGGGATTCCCAACGTAGGAAAATCCTCGCTGATCAACCGTCTGTCCAAGCGTTCCGTTGCGCAAACAGGTGACCGTCCAGCGGTGACAAAGTCTCAGCAATGGGTGAAGATGGGCGACAGTCTGGATTTGCTCGATACGCCCGGCATTTTGTGGCCGAAGTTTGAGGACCAGATGGTGGGTCTGCGTTTGGCCACGAGTGGAGCGATCAAGGATGAATTGATCGATTTTGTTGAGGTATCGTTATATGCGATTGCTTATCTGCTTCATTACTATCCAGAGCGATTGAAGGAACGGTACAAGCTGAACTCTTTGCCGGAAGATCGCGTCGAAATGCTTGAGGAGATCGCTAAAAAGCGTGGCTGTGTAGCCGGTCGCGGTGGGATTGATTATGAGAAGGCAGCAGAGCTGTTCCTGCGTGAATTGAGGTCTGGAAAGCTGGGACCGATCACATTGGAGAGACCGATTGATTGGGAACTGGAGACACCAATTGGTCAGCCGGCTGGAATGTACCAAAGTGAATAATGACCATGGGTCCGTCTATCGCCGTATAGGCGGATTTTTACATAAGGAAGACAGACAAGGGGAAACAGTCAATGAAAATCGCTGATATGTCGATATTAGAAATACGGAAGCTTATCGAAAATTTGGACGAGGTACCTAAAGATTTACTACAATGGTTAGCAGAGGACACACGCAAAGGTGTGCAAGATATTTACCGCCAGCAGATGCAGAAGATAGAGCGACAGCAAAAGCTGCAAGCGATGTGGGCGGAGATGAGCGTTACTGAACGTAATTTTTATGAGCAGCAAAAATTCCATGTGTTTGGCATCGATGAAGTAGGCAGAGGGCCATTAGCGGGCCCTGTGGTTGCGGCAGCTGTTTGTTTGCCTCCTGATTTTTATCTCGCAGGTCTAAATGACTCCAAAAAAGTGCCGGAAACCACACGGGAAGCCTTCTATGAGGTGATCATGAGGGATGCCGTGGCTGTTGGAATCGGCATCGTGAGCTCTGAGCGAATTGACGAAATTAATGTTCTAGAAGCGACCCGTGAGGCCATGCGCCAGGCAATTGCAGCAGCCGGAGTTATTCCAGACGTATGCTTGATCGACGCTGTTTATCTCCCAGCTTTGCCGTATGAGCAACTCCCGATTATCGGTGGAGATGGCAAAAGTGTTTCGATTGCAGCGGCATCCATCGTGGCCAAGGTGACACGGGATCGATTAATGAAGGAATACGCGAAGCAATACCCGCAATACGGGTTTGATAAAAATGCCGGCTATGGCACACAGGATCATTTGCACGCGTTGAATCGTTACGGTCCTACACCCATTCATCGCTTGACATTTGGCGGGGTAAAGGAGCGGGCATAAAGTATCGGATGAAAGGGGGAGGTTGTGGTGCAGGCATCTCAACTAATTAGTTCTCTATTGAATCGAGCCAGTGTGCAATCCCCGAAGCAAATCGAATTGACTCCAGGGCAAATTTTCAAAGGTACGGTGCTTAAGCTGCATCCGGACCAGATGGCCACTGTGCAAATCGGTGGCATGCAAGTGAATGCTAAGCTGGAAACCAATCTGGAAGCTGGTCAAAAAGCGTGGTTGCAGGTTCAGCCTACCAGTGGTGTGGTCACGCTGAAAGTCTTGGAAGGGGATGCCGCTCCACAGGAGTCAAAGGATGCTTCCTTTCAGCAGCTCATGCGATCGCTCGGCTTGTCCGATACACCCGAAAACAATGCCATTGTACGAGCCTTGGTGAAGCAGCATTTGCCGGTTAACAAAGAGATTATCCAGGCATTTGGGCAAATTGCAAAGGATTTGGGAGTGAATGATGCAACCATCGATGCATTTATGCTGGCCATGCGCCGCAATATGCCGCTGACGCAGGATGTCGTCCGATCCTTGCAAGCATTTCTGTCCAAGCAAACGATAACGGATGCCATCGATGGGTTTCTGGCAGAGGCAGAGCAGTTTATGCAGGAGGGCAAGAGGCAAGGGGCTGTTCCGCAACAGCCGGGTGTACCGGTTAAAGAAACGTTGCAAGCGTTGAAAGAAAAACTGGTCTCATTGCCAATTCTGATCGATGCAGATGTTTCTGCTGAGACTGAAATGGTCCAGCCGACTGGAAAGGAGCGTGCTGCTCAAGCACCCCCTCCGAATCCGCTACCAACCAATGGCAAGCAAGGTACTTTACCACCATCCGCTGCAACGAATCAGGCAAATATGACAACGACAGGCGAGGCCATCAGATCAACACTAGCCGCTCCTGCATTTTCGGGAGGAGAGGTCGTTCAGCCAAGTCAAACGACTCAAAAACAAGCACCTGGCTCTGTACCTCCCCCTAGCCTCCTATCGAACACGGCAGATAACAGTGGTACGGAGGCAGTAGACAACCAGCCTGTAGAGCAAAACCCTGTACTCAAAACGTTAACGGTGAAAACGAACGAACAGGCTTCGGATAAACAAACGCAAGCCCTAACGAACGACGGGAAACCAAACAGTCCTGCTCGAGCAGAATTACAGCAGGAAGGGAAACAAATCCGACTGGAAGCCGGAGTTCCGGAACGATCCGATGTGAAAAGCAAAGAACAGACCGGGGATATGACGCCTCGCACGGTCAGAGAAGGACAGATGCCGGCTCGCCCCGAGCAATCCATTTCAGCTGCGAATCGGGCTGATCACACGGAAAAGCCAGCTGTTGGATTACCGGATAACACGCAAAACGTTCCAAAAGAGTCGAGTACAACCACCAACAGTCCTGCCTCTTTGCAAAAAGCTGATCTGATCAAGGATTTGTTTCAACGCTTAGGCATCGCTCACGAAAGAGATGTGGCGGGGATGATGAAGGGAGATCCCCAGACTCAAGCGCGTTTGGAAAACGTCAAGTCTATGCTGTTACAGATAACACAGGCACCGGCCGGCTCCATCCCAGGGACGCTGAGGGATGCCGCAGATACACTTTTACAGCAGGTTACAGGCCAGCAGCTGATGATGGTACAACCGCCCAATCAGGCGATCTCTCAGGTTGTCATGCAAATTCCCTTCCGCACACCCGAAGGAGACGATACCGCCTATGTTCAGGTGGAAGCGAAGAAACGGGAAAGCGGAGACTTAGACCCTGACAACTGTCGACTGTTCTTCAATCTTGATTTGGAGCAGCTGGGGATCACCATGATTGATGTGGCAATCGTCAATCGAATTGTGAATGTACAAATTTTCAATGACCAGCCTTGGCTCGAACCGATTGTGCAGCAGACACGGGAGCTCTTTTCAGCTCAATTGCAGGATACAGGCTACCAGTTATCGAATATGCGTGTTCAGCCAATTCCGGAAGCACGCAGCAGTTCACCAGCTCACCCTTCTAAGGCAAGCTTGTTGTCTGCATACAAGGGAGTGGACATTCGCGTATGAGTGAGGAAAAACTTCCGACAGTGCAGAAACGCAAACAAGCGGTCGCCCTCCGCTATCAGGGAGGAACGATGGAAGCCCCGATCGTTACCGCGAAGGGAAAAGGCCTGGTCGCAGAAAACATCATCAAACAAGCTCAAGACAATCGCATTCCGATTCAGGAGGATCCGTCCCTCGTGGAGGTATTGGGCAAGCTGGATTTGAATCAGCAAATTCCACCTGAGCTTTATCAAGTCGTAGCCGAAATACTTGCGTTTGTATACCGATTGGATAAGGCAGGACGAACGCGGTGATTCGAGATCGAAAGGTACTGGGAAAATGGGGAGAAGACCAAGCTGCGCAATTGCTGCAAGCGAAAGGCATGGAGATTATCGCCCGCAATTGGCGGACCAGAGGCGGCGAAATCGACTTGATCGCAACAGACGGAAATGTGCTGGTGTTTGTGGAAGTACGGACAAGATCCAGCACCACATACGGTACGCCCGGTGAATCGGTGGATTGGCGAAAGCAACAGAAGCTTCGCCAGCTGTCGTTAGCTTTTCTAAGTCAGTATCCCGTTCGATTGCATTCGTTTCGCTTTGATGTAGTCTCGATCCTGCTCCAAGGGAAGGACAAGCAAGTTGAAATGACCCACATCGAACATGCCTTTTAAATTCTCGATCAAAGAATCGAACGAAATAATTAGGCCAGCCCACTGGGGATCAGTCTACAGCAGGAAGGTGTACATTCGCGTATGATGTATTGTACTCGACGCGATGAAACTCCTCCAAACATCTTAATTGAAGCCTCTCGGAAATTTTCCGGGGGGTATTTTTTTCATTTAAATGCTTCAAGGAAATTACTACCAAACATAATGAATGATATACTCTTATAGGTGGGATAAACAGTAACAGAAGGTAAAAAAAGAAAACAGCTCCAGTTTGAATCATACTGTCGCATTGTAAAAATATGGGTGGTGGAGGAACTAACTTGGACAAAATTCGCTTTGAAGAAAGAATTGGGGAGGAAAGCGAGAAGATTGTAAAGATCTACATTAACGAGAGAAGCTTCATTGATCTGGTAAAAGAATACGAAACATCATTTGCCGGAAGTATTGCAGGGGATTATGCGTGGCTTTGGTCAGATGTTGTCTTTCTCCCTTCCAGACATTTTTTAGGTGAGCCTATTTACGAGTTAGATTTTTATAACGGCAAATCGGCCGTATTAGGGTGTGAGTGTGGAATCGTTGAATGCTGGCCACTTGTAGCAAAAATAACGCTGACACAAGATACTGTCACTTGGAGCGATTTTGAACAGCCACACAGAGGACCGGAATCAGCAGGTGGTCATTGGGATTATCGTACATTCGGTCCCTTTGTTTTTGACCGCAAGGAGTATGAGTCTCAATTAAGCAAAGGTTGAGGGAAGTATGAAACGAAAGAACGTATGGCTCTTTATCTTAATCATGGCAATTGGGGTCGCTTACTTCATCGGAAGCACTTTCCTATCAAAGAGAGGAGTACTTGAAGTACCATGGATCTTAAAAAAATGTTAAAAGACAACGAACTGGAAGACCTAGAGGCCTACATCATGAAAAACTTGCGATATACGGTGAGATTAGATGCCAATACTCCAGAGAAATATGAAAAAATCGGCAACTCAAGAGTAGGTGGAAACCCGGATTTGCCAGATCACTTGGAATGGCCGAGAACGGAAGACGGCACATTGATGACTCTTGTCGCTCAATTGAATCTATCTGAAATGGCTCCCTTTCAAAATGAATCTTTCCTTCCTCAGAAAGGAATGCTGTACTTCTTTGTTGGTTTTGATGAGCCGGCTTATGCGATCGAGCACAAAGTGTTGTATGTCGAGGAAAAAGAGAACTTGAAATTACGGAAGCCCGAGGGAAGTACTGCATTGGAAGAGGCGTATGATACTAAATTCGAGCCATACACCGTATCGGCACGTACAGCTGTTGAATTTCCTAACTACGCTTATGTAGATATTGATCAGTTTACTTCAGATGAAATGGAAGAGCGTTATTATGATACCCGGTTAGACTTGTTAGGGGATGAGGAGACGACGTGGGGAAGCATGTTTGGTTATCCGACCGGACAGCATGATGATGCTGAACTGGAAGCGGCCCTGATGATTCTTCTGAACAAGCACTATGACTATAAGGAAGGGATGCAGCCCCTCATAGACCATTTTGCCGGGGATAAAGATCGGGTTGAACAAGAACTGCGTGACATGATCATGTTACTAGAGATTGACAGTAATGATAGGATCGGCTATCAATGGTGGGATTGCGGGGTCATCCATTTCTTTATTCGTAAAGAAGATTTACAGAGGGGGCATTTTGATCGAACCTACTGCTCCCTTTATTCCAGTTAATAACGACTACGATACTTGAAATAGCTGAAGAACAAACATTCTGAAATGAGGGAAAACCATGTCTACATTGTTGACCGCATTAACCCAACCTCCGACTAACTCACTTCGTCCACAGCTACTCGGATCGATACATATTGCGTCGGGGAAGATTGTAGCTTGCGATCCGCTGATTCCACATACTGAGCCCTTCGAACGTACAATTTCACCAGGCACATACCCAGTGGTAGTATGGTGGAACGACGATGAAACATGTATAGCAGCTGCTGAACTGAAACTGGCTGAGGTGCGTCCGATTCGTTGGGAAATGGCTGTAAAGCCGGGGCAAAAGGTCGAGGAACTGCAAGAAGGGTATATATTCGGCTATCCGGTCGATACAGGATTGGGCTGTTTTGCAGATGTTGAGGCAATAAAAAAGCTGAATGAACTGGAAGACCAAATGAGTCGAGACCTTGGTGATGATTTCATTAGCTTGTATGACAATCTTATCGATGAGCTGCTGACCGAAAATGAGGACGAATGGTGTAATGTGAACGTTTCAAAGGACCCCGAGATGAATGTCATCATGTTTCGGTCCGGGTTTGGCGACGGCTTTTATGCCTCGTACTGGGGGTTTGACGAAACGGGAAGTATCGTTTCCCTTGTCACGGATTTTCATACGTTATAGTGTAGATTCAACGCTTGATGCAGCGGGGTTTAGTATTAATACAGGCAAGTGGCGTTCCCTGGAAAAGGTGGATTTTGACAGTGAAGATACATTATGTACAAAAAGAAGTAGCTTTAAAAGGGAAAACGTATTCGATCTACATGATTGGCACCTCCAAATTGTATGCATGTGCGTTTGACAAAGAGATGTATATGATCTTTGGAGACCAGCGTTCCTTGCAGGTGCTGGCGTGTATTTTTCTTCTTGCCAGTATGAACAAGGACAAAATCATCTATGTACGAAACACGGATATGTGGTTGCCTGAAGATCTGAGGCGGTTTTCCACAAATGAGAAAAATCAAGAACTTGTCTTCTTGCACCATTCCTTGCAAGTCAATATTGGCGTATGGAAAGACCTACGATCACGACTGCGTTCACAAAAGGGATATCGGAAAAGCTTTAGCTGTAATCCAAGAAAGTTCTCTGATCGAGAATTTGAAGATTACCAAACATTCTACTTCGAAGAAAACAAAGACAAAATATTGATCAAACATAACTTTGAAACGCTGTTTTTGGTTGGGAGTAAGACGGTATTCGAATTTCCTTCAGGCTTTTTTGAACCACTTTCAAGGTATGGTGCCGGATCTTTTCTCACACATGGTGGCCATGCGCACGTACATCTGGATGCGTTTACGGGAAAGCATCAGGGGTTGTGCGTAGATTTTTATGACCAAGCTCTATGGAATAGACAATCAAACGAAGTCTAAACGATTTGCTGCATTTAAGATGGGGGGTTACCAAAGGAATTAAGGGGAAGGTAACTCAAAATGGAGGAAGGGACATATCTTTGTTCATGAAAAAGGGAATAATGAGAGTTTTGTACGTTCTGCTTACGTGGTTCCTCCTGCATGTACTGGTTGTGACCATAGATGGCATGAACGACGAAATACACCAAGCTGATGTAGGTGTAGTGTTAGGTAACAAAGTTGAACAGGATGGTACACCTTCTGACAGATTGAAATATCGATTGGAGAAGGCAGTGGAGCTTTATCGCGAGGGATACCTGTCATACATTCTGGTAAGTGGTGGTGTCGGTATAGAAGGGTATGACGAGGCAGAAGTAATGAAGAATTATTTAGTCCAAAAAGGCATACCCAGTGACAAGATCTTGGTAGACAGCGCGGGGTTAAACACGAGAATGACCGCTGAGAACACCAAGCGAATGATGGACGATAAGGGGCTCAAATCGGTTATGGTGATCACACAGTTTTACCATATCAGCAGGACCAAATTGGCATTTACTCAGGTTGGCTATGATGCTGTCTATTCGGCACATGCGGATTATTTCGAGTGGCGGGATGGGTATTCAGTTTTTAGGGAGTTCTTTGCTTATTATAAGTACTTGGTTACATGAGCTTTTTCCGAGCGGTGGCAATGGAAGTTTGATTCTGATTGATCTGCTACGGTTGCAGACAAATTAGCATTTTTGTAAAGGATGATTGCTATGGACTATCAAAAACTGAGCAAAGAAGTCTCATATGCACTTCGACATTCTCCACATGAATATGAGCTAGAGCTAGATGAACATGGATGGGTAAGCGTTACACAAATGTTACAAGCATTAAATGAAGCGTCTTGCTGGGGAGGAGTAACGGAAGATGATTTGCAGGCAATGATTTCTCGGTCGGATAAGAAACGCCACGAGATGAATGACGGAAAGATTAGAGCGCTCTATGGGCATTCAGTTCCCAAGAAGATAAGGAAAGAGGTTAAGGCACCGCCTGATATTTTATATCATGGAACTGCTGCAAGGTTTATTGATTCCATTCTGGATCTTGGATTGTTACCAAAAGGAAGACAATATGTTCATCTTTCCGAAGAGATAGCAACGGCAAGGCAAGTGGGTAAAAGGAGAGATGATCATCCAGTCATCTTACAGATAAATGCCAAGCGAGCATGGAGTGAAGGGGTGGCATTTTACCTCGGGAATGAAATGGTTTGGTTGGCGGATAAGGTTGATAGTAAATATATTTCCATCATGGATGGACGGTTTTGAGATATGGAACTCTCGGTTATTAACTAGAAACACCATTACCGCAGGAGTAAATGATTCGTTTCAAATCTGCGAAAACATGAATACCGATCTTGGTTGGGGACAACAACCTTTGATATGGGAATGTATCTTTTTGAATCAGGGATTGAGGTGAAAAATTGTGAGTCGAATAATTAAAAGGGTGAACTTACTTATCATCTCTATAGGAATTTTGTTTCTTCTTCTATCACTCTTTGATGAAGAATTAACTATTCGACGGGCAATTTTCTTTATGGGTCATCCCATCGCCTCCATAACGGTTGACATAGAGCGGGGGAAATTATACGACCCAAAATATGGTCAAATTTTTCATACAGATCCGATAAGAGATCGAATAACTGGTAATGACACTTTCATCTTTTATGTGAAGAAAAATCGGTTTGGTATGTATTACGTTACAGGGTCAGGTTCTGGGCCGTAAATGAATCCTATTATAAACTGATGTTTTTATCGCTCTTATCGAGGTTCTTCTGAATGAAGGATAATGAATCTTTTCGTGGAATATGGCGAGTCAAGTTAAATGAAACAGTAATCTTTGCCATGGAGGTCACTATGACAACTTTCATTTATATGGTGAGACATGGGGAATCACCAAAAACAGAAGGTACTGAAAGAACAAGGGGTTTGACTGACAAAGGAAAAACAGATGCCATTAGAATTACTGAATTATTGAAGAGTGAAGGGATAGAGGTTTTCGTTTCAAGTCCATACCAACGAGCAATCTTAACCATTCAAGAGCTAGCTCGATGTTCAGGGAAAGAAGTATTCGTATACGAAGATTTAAAAGAAAGAGTTTTTTTAAATGAAGACAAAAGAATGCCTGATGATGAATTAATCCCGTTGTTGGAGAAGTCTTTTTCTGAACCAAGCTATGCTCTAGAAGGAGGGGAGTCTAACATTGATTGTCAGAACAGGGCTATAAAAGTTTTGCATGAATTATTAGAGATCTATAAGGGACGAAAGATAGCACTAGGCACTCATGGGGCGATAATGACATTAATGATGGGATATTATGACAAACAGTATGATTTGAATTTTTTACTGCATACAACTAAACCAGATGTTTATAAAATGGAATTCTATGATCAGGAGTTAGTAGGGGTTACAAGATTGTGGCTTGGGTAGTAATGAAAAATCCTTAATCTCAAAGTATGATTAATCAAAGTAACTGAAGAAGTTTAATGATATACGGTTTTGACTATTGACGATGCGTGCCAGTTGTTTTCCTACCATTATGCAGGAAAGATGCATGGAAGAGGCATATGAGCTAACATGCCTATTGGGGACTAGGATCTAAGTATGTTTATTAAAAATGATTAAGATGTTACCCAATACTTCACCATTCCTATTATGAATTCAGTTTCTCAATTACACTAAAAAGAAAGGCGAGAATATTATTTTGTTTAGTTCTGAGTAGAGTGAAAAAATCCATAGAGGTGGTATTATGGGTGCAAATTTCTCCGCAGTTCTTGAGCATAATTTATACAATAATCAGAGTTTAGAAAGCTTCTTAGAAGATTTAAATAATAGAAACGACTTGTTTTCAACTATACATAAGGTAACCAATAATAATGGTAATCAGTGGTGGTGGGCGAGGAAATTAGATTTAGCAAATTCCTTTGATTCTACCCCAACCAATTGGGTAAGAGATCTAATTAAAAATACTGAAGAGGCAAAAAAACAAAAAAGGTACAAATACTCAAGTATTTGGGAAGAGGTAATGGAAGAAGGAACTATTACTTTAATGAGTCCTGATTCCGTTTTTAGTATGTTGATAAATCAAAATATTTTAGAACTCTCTTGCTTAATTAGATGGTCTTCATTTTTGAAGGATAAGAAAACACAATCATCACTTAGATGTATCTGTAAAGAACTCTGCTCTTATTTTAAAAAAAGTAATTGTATTTATATGTCAGAAACATTCTGTGCAAGTGACTATATATATGATGGAAAATCAATGGAAGAGTATAAGAATGACTTGTTGGAGAGATTTGGAAACCCAAAGCAAACTATTGATGAAATGTATGTGAAGCTTGAAGAGGGTTGGGGTTGGACTAGTGAGGGATATTATATTGATTCCTTCAATATAAAATGACTGCTTAACGTCAATGACGCGGGGAATAAAGTTGAGTCTTATAAAATGGTTAGAAGATTGGTATTCGGCACAATGTGATGGTGACTGGGAGCATACTTATGGCATTCAAATAAAGTCTATAGATACCCCTGGATGGTCGATTCAAATAAACCTGTTGGACACGTATCTAAAGCATAAGGAGTTCCAAGAAATTAAAGTCGACCGCACAGAAAACGATTGGTTCTATTGTAAAGTCATTGAAGGTATGTTTATAGCAGCAGGTGGCCCTAAAAATTATTGAATATATTAAAGAATGGTCTAAATCAAAAAACGGATCTCAATAACAATATAGTGGGAAGTATATTTTTCTAAATAGGGGAGCATGACATGAACAATCGATACGTATCAGCTGTAATTACAGACCCATATTATGACCCACCTGAGTGGTTAAATGAGGTTGAATTTAGGGAATACGTTGTCCTTTCAGAAGATACTTCTCCAGAAGATACAGTGTTATTTTTCATATGTTTACTTGGTTACAACGATGTTGATGTAAGTAATATAACTACAGCGTTCACAGAGTTAATTCAAAAAGAAGAGGTTGTTATAGGAGGGGGTATTTTATTCGAAAATAATTCGGGTAGAAAAATACTCCCAAGTTGTTGTTCAGGTTTGGAGCAGTGGCGCGACGTTCTTAATGGAGTAAAGAGTAAAGACAGTCCATGGATGGGTCACACTCCATATCCAACTATTGAATATATTAATGATACGGTACGGGTATGGTCAGATAACAAGCTAGGAATATGGGGACCAGATGAAGTTGATGAAAATATGTATTTCATTGAGTATCGATATGATGATTTGATTACCAAGTTAAATAGAATTAAATGCGATTTAAGAGGTTTTGCCCAAGGGTCACTCTTTAAGTTGCTAACTAATATCAATGAAAAATCGGCAGCTATTATTGTTGAACGATTTTTAAAATGGTTTGAACTTGCAGATTAAAAGGATTCTGCATTTGAAATTTAAATTATTGTTGAACTTAAGGGTTAATGCTTTGTAAAAACATTAGAGGGCAGCATGTCTAAGTCAGTCGGCTACAATTTTTCAATCGCAGGAAATTATTCTTCGATCAATGTTAATATGAGAGTAAAACTAATAGATGGTGATGAAATGCTCGATCACGATTTCGCAGATATAGTAGTAGCTCTTGTTATAGGATTCTTTCTTATTTTCGGCTTCATAGGGTCTAGATATGGCAATAATAAAAATTACGAAGCGGAATTCAATACTGATCAAATAAAAGATTATTTCTTCAAAAAACATAAGTGTAAAGATTGTAATGTCCAGTTAAAACGAATATCAGAGAAAGAATATATTGGTGAAGGTTGGACAAACATGAGTGGCGATTATTCATACGGGAAAAAATACAAGGTTACATTTTTTTTGAAGTGTCCAAATTGTAACCGAGTGTATACTTCTGACGATTTTTGATTTCGCAAAAGGACAGCTCAATAACATCCTGAGCAGGCAGCAGGTATATATTTTATCGGGTGCTTTTTCTGTAATGTAGTATAGCAGATGATATAGATTAGCAAGTTAGTCGCAAAAAAAGAACTTTACCGTATATAGGAAAAGGATGAGTCAAAATGAATAAAACAATATGGGCATTTGAGACGGATATGGAGGGCTATCTCTTCTTTAAAGAGATCCTTATTGATTTAATCTCATATTTTCCATTAACACAATCTGAAGCAATCGATCTAATCAATAAGCAGTGGCAAGGTTATATTTTTGATGGCATAAATATTATTTATCACGATTTACCTGATGTCTGGGCGGGACACTTATATTGGGGAGACACGTTTTGGTGGATTAGGGGAGATGAAAGGCTAAAGAAGAATCTGCCGATCTTAAAGCCTCTCCGTTCCCCCAAAAAGACGACATATGAACTATGGGAGTTCACGATTGAGGAAGTCAGAGATCATATGTTTTTCGATATGGCTGAAAAGAGCGAGTTAATTTCAAGAGGACTCCTTACTGAAGACTATAACCTTACCTGGAGCGTTCGATGTGATAACTATATTGAAGCAAAAAAAGAACTTTAAACCTATAAAGGATGGCCATCTTGGTTGACCATTACTTAAAGAATTTTTGGCGTATCTCCTGGATTGTGTTCAGGAGCTTTTTTGTTTTCAAAATAAATGTAACTTTCTTCCACTTTTTTCGTCTAACCTGTATACTTGAAAATTCAAGTGTCCGTAAAGCAGGATGATACCCGACAAATTCCTGAACCTAGGCTTGTTTTATACTGACCGGTAAGGAGCGTAGCGATGTTTACCTTTGTTGTTGAACCGAAAAAAGGGATTGGCCACATTCATTTAGGAATGAGTAAAGAGGAAGTCGATAGTTGCTTGGAAGAATATAATGCCCCTCATAAAGTAAATAAATTTATCAAAGACACCTTTAAAGTTGAGTATGACGCCGACGGAAAGGTAATTTTCATTGAAGTTTCGTCATACGTAGGGAATGATGAGTTTTCATGTACTTTCATGAACATCGATATATTTGAAACCAAAGTGGATGAACTAGTTGAAAAATTTGATAAGATATCACCTTATGACAGGAATGATTGGGAGTTGGGCTACACTTATCACTTTCCTGAATTACAGCTGTGTTTTTGGCGGCCGAATATCCTTACGGAGCAAGATATGCTAGAAGATTGGTTTAAGGAATTGAGTGTAGACAATAAGGAATACGAGATGCAGAGCCTATATTTTAGTACCGTAGCGGTTGCAGTTGATGGTTACTGGAAAAAATCTTAGCTATTATTATCTTGGTACGCTTTCGTGAATCATTACTGAGCTATGCGATCTCAAATATATAACGCTTACGCGTCAGGAGGTTATTGTACTTGAAACCGTATCAATTGTTGTCAATGTCCCTGGTTCTTACTCTTGGGTGGATGGGACTAGGCTTTACGCCTGTAACCCCAAATACAACTCAAGCAGCAGAGCAAAAAGCAAATACAAACTCAGTTGTAGAACATATGCAAAAAATAATGATTAACCCAACAGATGGAATGATCGAGAATACAATTGATGAATGGTATGAACCTATTTCCGGTTCCCATCGAATTGATCGACATTCCTTCTTTTTAGGGGCACATGTTCCTTTTCAAAGACAGATTGAACATGAAGGAAAGCGGTACGAAATTAAATTGGAAGATGGAAAATTAAAAGGGACTTCCAATAGTGTAACTCAATACAAGAACTATAAAAGCTCCCTATTTGATTTTGTCAGTAGTGAGTATAAAACAGAAGCATGGATACCGGTTGGAACTATCCAACTAAACGGGAAAAAAGTAAATAAACTAAAAAACACCACTTACAACCACCCACTATCCAAAATCTATATCATTGCGTATGTTGATGCTTCTACGGGAATTCCAATTAAAGAAGAAGACTATAACGGTGAAAATAAAATTATTTCACTCAGAACTTTCTCTTTCGAACGAGTGGAGGACAAAAAAGGGGAGATATTCAAGGACTTAGCAGGAGTGAAAATAAAAGATAAAGAAGTAAGTAATAATACAATCTCTTGATCTCAGATCAGGAGGCTTTTTGTTTTGTAAACAAATGTAACTTTCTTCCAGCCTCTAACCAGTATACTCAGTATTTAAGATCATCTTAACGCTTGAATAAGATTGGAGGTATACCTGGTAGTTGAGCTTGCTTTATCCCGAATAGTAAGTAGCGTAACAATGTTATCATTTGTAGTTGAACCTTCACTTTTTGTTCAGCTGCTCCGCAAGAAACCCAATTAATAAAAATGCTCTTTTAAGTTGCCTACTCATAAATCTTCCCCATGTATAAGATAGTAGCGAGCGACTTCCACTCAGCTTGCTCGGGTAGAAAACCAGCATCCTTCGAATCTTCCATCCAAGCTCCTATTGCCTCCAGAAAAGCTTCAACAGTTAGGTTTTCCTATTCATAAGGGTTAACTTGAAGATCATGTCTTAAATCCTTGATAAATTGAATGAGATCATCTTTTGACTCTACATTTTTGCATTTAACAAACAAGTCCATATATTAAATTCCCCCGGTAATTTGAGTTATTGCATGATCTTTTACTGTACATTTTGCAACTAGACATTCATGTGAAAATTCTCCTGTACTTAAACCAAGTAACAATGATAGTATCACATTCAAGGTGGTGGAAGTTATGGATATTAATTTTGAAGCCAAAGTATGTCACATAGGTTTTACAATTGAGTTCTTATCAAAAGATCATATTAGAGCTTGGGCTGACAAAGTTATAGAGTTGTTAGAGGTAACTGATATTCCACATGAAATATTTGATCTTTCTATGGTTAATAAAGATGAGGAGATACCTCCATTACTTAAACAACTTGGTGCAAATATGGATGAGGAAAAAGCCTTAAAGACGGTAGTTGGATTAATAAACTCCTGTTATAAAAATGGGCATTTTACCCTCTATGAGACTTGTGAATTTTTATATCAGATATCGAATTACGTTGATATAGACCACCACTGGAATAGATACTTATATCATTTAACTGGAAATCTTGAAGTGGCTTTGGATGGTTATGGAGAAGTAGGAGAAGCACTAAAGAAAGTAGAAGATTTTTTATCAACTTATGAGGATTATTCCAGTATGTTCGAGTTAACTCATGTTCCAAATAAACCAATTCTAAAAGAGTTTAACCTTCGAAAAGGACACGTTGTAATAGATGCTTCCAGAGTATTTGCCCCTTCAGATTTTCATTCGATCCTGAAGCGCGAACTTGGTTTTCCAGATTTTTATGGAATGAATTGGGATGCCTTTTGGGATGCGATTACCGGCCTTGTAAAAATGCCAAAGAAAATTACTATAACAGGATGGGATGTATTGGAGGAACGCTTTCCGGAAGTAGCAAGTACTTTTAAAGAACTGATTAACAAATATAACATGAGATACAGTAACGAGAATATTACAGTAGTATATGAAAAGAACAATATATAAAACAATGAGGCATCTTCTAACGGATGTCTCATTGTCATTACTTATTTTCTTGCTCTGTAAGAAATCTCAAAAATATACATATTCCAATGCCTATTTCTTATCATCCTCCTCAACTTTTTTCCAGAGGAGGATCTGTTTTTATTTATTTTTATCATAATTATGTTAATCCTTTGAATATACGATCGATAGGAGTGATAACGTTGGAAAAAGATATTAGGCAAAGAACGCGACGTTGGTTTAAATTTAGACTGTTATTCAAAAAAGACCGTAATCTCGAGATTATAAAGTTATGGAAGTAGGATATTCCTCAGTATATTACTCTTTCGTTGAATAAAGATTATAGAAGTTTAGGTATTAACTCTATATGCAACATGACAGATTTTATTTAGATCGGGTAACTATGTTGATGGCAACCACGCTTATAGTCCTCAGGCACAAAATAGAGTTTATGACAACGGGGATTCCTTTCCAACGTCCAACGGAACATGATACACTAATATCTAATTTCCCCAGATAAGGTGATACGATGAACAGCATATATGATCAAGGCGTGATAAAAGGATTTCAGAAAGCGATCGACTTCTTAATTACACTGAATACCCAAGCTATCCTTGATGATGAATACACGGAAATAATCTACGACATACATGATGAATTTACTTTAAGGAAATTGTTTGCCGAATTGAATAGAATAACCAACATCGATGACGTGTTGGCAATAATAACGAAGTATAAGTCATCTAGACGTAATAATGAAACCATTGCGGAAGTCCATTTCGAGGCTACCAAAGAGTCTATTATCGAAGTGATAGCAGAAAGAATTGGTATCCACGAAGAGGAGGCATTTAACAGGATTACAAGATTGCTGCTCGAAATCGACGATTACGATAAATTGAGGAGCATCCTGAAAGCCGTTATGGTTGCAAATACAATTGAGGAAGTAATCGACGAAATTGAATATACGATAGATGTCGGAAATTAATCTCTTAAACAGGAATCAGCGTATAGAAGTGACAATGGAAAGAGAGATTTCCTAGAACACAGGGAAGTGCCAATTAAGGGCATAAAGAACCGAGACACGCACTTAATGTTTGCGTGTCTTGATTGTCATTTCTTATTCTCCAGCTCCGGTAAAATACCTCAAATACTTCACATGATCTAATGCCTTCATCTCTTCCTCACTCAACTTCTTCAACTCCTAAAAGAATTAGTTTTCGAATTCCGAAAAGAGAGTTCTTATCAGCATAAGAAGGAGCGTCTGTCCGCCCTAGAAGGTAATCAGTGTTTACCTAAAAAAAGTTTTCCCGTCTAGAGGTATTTTCTTCCGTTTGTAAAATTGATAAAAAATTGCAAGTCCCCTTTTTCTTTTCCTACGATACAGAAAAGGAGGAAGGGCATGTGTACGCACAGACGTTTTCAGGAACGGTATATGGGATAGATGGCCTGCTTGTTACGGTGGAAGTAGATATTGCAAATGGTCTCCCTCAATTTGAAATTGTTGGCTTAGGCGGATCGGCCATCAAAGAAGCGCGTGACCGAGTCCGAGCGGCATTACGCAACAGCGGATATGATTTTCCTATGCAAAGAATAACAGTCAACTTGGCTCCAGCAGATTTGCGCAAGGAAGGATCGGGGTTTGATCTGTCCATAGCAATAGGAATATTGCTGGCATCCCAGCAAATCAAGCAACGAGAAGAGAATATCTTTTTTCTCGGAGAGTTAGCTTTGGATGGAACCTTACGTCCTGTTACAGGTGTATTGCCTATTCTGTTGCAAGCCAAAAAACAAGGGTACACTCATGTCATTCTTCCGGAGGCGAATCGTGAAGAAGCCTCGCTTGTTGAATTACAGATCATACCCGCAACGACTTTACATGACATTGTTCGGATATGGAAGGAAGAACAGCTGGATGAGCATGTTGCCAACAATCAATTACACGCACACAAAATCAGTTTGGCAGAGGTAGCCGGAGAGGCGCCTAAGCCCTATGATTTTTCTCATGTTTATGGACAAACCCACGTAAAACGTGGACTAGAAGTAGCTGCAGCTGGTTTTCATAACGTATTACTGGTCGGGCCTCCAGGGTCCGGAAAGACGATGCTTGCCAATTGCCTCCCCACGATCATGCCGGAATTGAGCATGGAAGAGGCATATGAAGTTACAAAGATCTACAGTATTGCTGGACATTTGACTCGCAGAAGCGGACTGATCCAGGAGCGGCCTTTTCGTGCACCGCATCATACGGTAACGCAGGCGGCTTTAGTCGGTGGGGGTAATCAAATCCCGCGCCCAGGAGAGTGCAGCCTTGCTCATGGAGGTATTCTTTTTCTGGATGAAATGCCTGAATTTTCGCGATACGTCTTGGAGGTATTGCGGCAACCGATTGAATCTGGACAAGTAACCATCGGACGTTCCAAACAAGTGTTTACGTATCCCGCTCGTTTTCTTTTAGTGGGATCAATGAACCCTTGTCCGTGCGGTTATTTTGGAACTCGTGAGCAAAAAGATTGTTCTTGCACCCCGCAACAGGTTCAAAAATACCGCTCACGTCTTTCAGGTCCGTTGTTAGACCGGATCGACATTCATTTAGAAGTGCCAAGGGTTTCCGTAGAGGATATGGATCGGCGCAATGAGGAGGAATCATCCAGCGCAATTCAGTTGCGTATTGAACAGGCAAAATTGATTCAAGAGAAGCGTTTTTCAGATCGACCTCATCATCCATTTAACAGTGGAATGAACGGACGCGATATTCGCTCGTATATTCGACTGGATAAGGAAGCTAGGGATATGCTTCGTTTAGCCTTTGAAAAAATGGGGCTAAGTGCACGTGCCTATGATCGAATATTGAAAGTGGCTCGTACTGTGGCTGACTTAGAAAGGTCTGAACAAGTTGAAGCATCTCATGTTGCAGAAGCCATACGTTACCGGGCTTTGGATCGAGAAATTTTAGGATAAATCTATACCATCACCGGATAGATAGCTGAGTATTGGAAATCTATTAAAGGTAATGTGGTACGGCTGCCCCCAAATTAAAAGCAGAACCCCACTTCTGATTGGAGGTGGGTTTACTCATTAGCTTTAAGTTACGGAGACTATTTGTTGCTTACTCTCACCATTGTGATCCAATTACTCCAATACTGAATCTCCTCGTTTTTATCCCATTCCGCTTCGATTGTAGTCTATTTCTATTAATAGGGTGTAATGGTAAAAGCATCACATGTAAAAACTATGTAGACAACAATAATAATTTTTCAATAAATTACCCAAGTGATTGGAATGTAAAAAGTGAAAATAATGGTGTTCAATTCCTATCATTAAGAGAGAACATGAAAGATTTACCACCAAATAAGAAAGACAACATGTTATTGATAGAATTTAAGAATTTGTTTCGTTATAAAATGTGGGAGTGGAGAGCTATTTGAAAAATTTAGTGTTTTACATTATTTGCCCAGGATTGTTAGCCATTTTTGGTTTTATTGCAGCATTCAAAACAAAGGCTTTTCAAGATTTCAGAGCTCAGATGATGTTCAGAGCTGCTGATCCAAATAGTAAATTAGATTATTGGATATTTAAAGTTATTGGCCATGAATTATTTGCGGTGGGGTCAATCGTAGTTTTGGGGGGCATTACAATTTTTATTGGGGAGCTTTTATAATAAAGAGGCTGGAATCAGGAGCATTAAAAGTACTAAATGAATAGAAATCACAAAGATCAAAACTGTACTGGAGCATCAGGTAATAAGCGTTCTTCCTACATAGAGGAACATTTGGTAAAATAAAGAAACGTCATTCTAATAGTAGGTCATGATATGGTTGGGGTCTTTATAGAACATTTTATCAAAGCAATGTCATTTGCTTTAGTCTACCATGTGATTGTATCGTTATATCATTTCATAACAAAGAATAGAAGTTTGAAAGTTTTGCTGGACTACAGTTACTATGTTATGTATTTGATTATAAGTCTAGTGGTAGGTATTCTTTCTGCGATTTTCCTGTAATTTAATTTTTGAACCCAAAACTTTGGACTTCTCAATAATAGGGTCCAAAGTTTTGCTGTTTAATCAGTATTTATTATTAGCAAAATGATGTAAATGGGAAAATCTCCTTCTTTCTATCTCTAATTTAAGCTAGGGAGTGTGGTTACAATCGAGTTTCGAATTGGATTAGTGATCGGAAAGAGTATTGATATCAAAAAAATGAACCAAATACTATGCTCACACCAAAGTAAAGACCAAGCTACTTGTAGGGTTGTGTTGTCATTTTTAGATCTTGACCCAAAAGTGTTCCTAGATCACCAAATCTCTTCAACTGAAGAAGTATATGTCAAAGATATCGGTCAACTTGAAGCTGACTTACGCCAGTATAATGATTTTGCTTGGTGTGAGGTATTAGGTGAAATCGAAAGACATGGTCATCCATTCGTTACAGTCAATGGATTAAAATATGAGGGGTTATTATACCATACTTTAGATAATCAACTTCTGATCTTTTTGAGGGACGTTATTGGAGAAGGTGGAGGAACGCAAATTTTTGAAAAAATCTGCGATGTTCCAAAAGACATGAAATGGCTTGTGATATCTAAAAAAGATGGGAATTCAC
The DNA here is from genome assembly GCA_035644815.1 of Bathyarchaeia archaeon. GTDB lineage: Bacteria > Bacillota > Bacilli > Brevibacillales > Brevibacillaceae > Brevibacillus_F. The sequence goes on from DASQNU010000201.1 coordinate 21,688, forward strand.
CACCCTCTTCCTATATTCTTGAGAAGTTGGAGCAATGGATATTAAAACTGATTGATTTTTAAATTTAAAGGCCTTGGATGCCATAGGATTTGAAAAATATAGGACACTAAGGGGACACCGTGGAAATACTAGCAAAATCAGAATTAATGAACGTCTGAAAAAATAGCACTGTAAGTGGAACGAAAAGTAAGTGTAGGAGGATTGATTATGCAAGTGCTCAAAGGGTTAAAACGGAATATCTGGATAAATATCGAGCAGTCTGATGATTTTGAGGAATTTGATCTTACAGATGAACATACTGACGTGATTGTTACTTTTTCTAATCGTTCCAAATGGGTGGCTTCTTTTTACACCTATAAGAACATTGAGACTATACGCAAACAAAGACAAAAATCAGGTGAAAACTTGTCTGGAGGATATTTTTGGACGACTGACTTGATCCTTATTGACGAGGTGAGTCGGAAAAGAATTGAGGCTGTGATTGAAGATCTAATCAAAGAAGACGGTTTTAAATATGTATTTGCACGTGCTGATGACATAACGGAGGAATATGAGTATTTGTACGTACCCGGTTTTTTTGATTGATTTAACTATACCAAACACTCTTTAATTGTGAACGATTCATCAACGGGAAGAGCGTTAAGATAGGTTCTTTCAATTAATTTGTAGAGCTATGGTAGTATGTATCGGGACCACCTGGGTACAATTTTCATCTTAACCGCAAACAAAGGGCTCTCCTCTAAAAATGAGTAGAGCTCTTTGTACTTAATTATTGAATATTAAACGTACTAAGTATTTGATCAAATTCTATTAATTCTTGAGGGGTGAATTTACTTTTGTCAATGAAGAACTCAATTACAATAAAGTCTGATCCGTTTTGAATCAATGCTGTTTTAATGTAGGCATCAGGCAATGCACACTCAACTACTTTTGCTTTTCTATCGGCATATGTTACATCAAACGGCTCCTTTGGAAACTTTCCATGAATTTTTGATTTCTCAATAATGTATTTACTCATAAAAGTGTCCAAATCTGAGTTTTCATCCGTTATTACCTCAAGTTGTACCCCTTTATACCAATTGCTGTATCTTTGTTTGGTTCTTGTTTGATAAGATGGCCTCCAGTTACCATTTGTGATAATTTGATAAAAGCCAGTTTTTGTTGAAACATCAACATAGCGTGGGCCACCAATACTCAATGTGTTAGATTTCGGATCATATTTGGTGGATGAGTTTAGCCCAAAGGTTTCCAATACAGTATTAGCAGGAAGATAAACTTGATTGTTGTACTTTATTGGAGGAATATTGGGATGAAATTGTATGTTTTCGCCATTTAATTTGAGCTTAAGTGAAGGGTCTAAAAAAGCTTTAACCTCTTGTAGGAATGGTTGTGCAGAAACTCCCGCTATACTACCACCCAAAAACGTTGAAGCCAGGACTAAAACAAGGGTAGACTTTTTCAACAATAGGTATCACTCCATAATTTAAAATAATCCCAAACATGAAAAAGTATAACATTAAGAAATCTATCTGTCGGTATTTTTGGTTTCGATCCCATTATGTACCAACATGTTCAAGAGGCTAACAATTTTTTGTGAGTGCTTATTAGCCGGTTTGTATCGAACCTTTTCCCACCCTTGAATCATTTTTTCGCTCAACCCAAATTGAGAAGCGAGTTCACGCTTTGTAAGTCCAGCGTACGATCGAGCTTTCATGATACGTTTTCCTAATGTGTCTTCGGAGAGAGTTTCAAAACATCCCAAGTAAGCAATTGGGGTCTCAATAATCCTTGATAAAATTTTCAAGTTAGGTGGGCTAGCTTAGTTTTATTTTGTTCAGCTAATTGTAGGTTCCTCTTGCTGTGGCCGGAAAATTTAGCAAGATCTACTAGTAGCATGTTTTTACTTAAGCGTGCACTCCCCAATCTTCCTCCTGGTGTATCCTCCTCAGGTAACGTATTGTTCAGTGAAGTTTCCTTATTAATGGCCATTTCAAGGGTATTATCTGAACCCTTGTCCATGCGGTTATTTTGGAACTCCGAGCAAAAAGATTGTTCCTGCACCCCGCAACAGGTTCAAAAATACCGCTCACGTCTTTCAGGTCCGTTGTTAGACCGGATCGACATTCATTTAGAAGTGCCAAGGGTCTCCGTAGAGGATATGGATCGGCGCATTGAGGAGGAATCATCCAGCGCAATTCAGTTGCGTATTGAACAGGCAAAATTGATTCAAGAGAAACGTTTTTCAGATCGACCTCATCATCCGTTTAACAGTGGAATGAATGGACGCGATATTCGCTCGTATATTCGGCTGGAAAAGGAAGCTAGGGACATGCTACGTTTAACTTTTGAAAAAATGGGGCTAAGTGCTCGTGCCTATGATCGGATATTGAAAGTGGCACGTACCGTGGCTGATTTAGAAAGCTCCGAACAGGTTGAAACATCTCATGTGGCAGAAGCCATACGTTACCGGGCTTTGGATCGGGACATTTTAGGATAAATACGATAAACGACGGCTCCAAGCCCTTCGGACGATAAAGCAGAGTGTTATGATAGCCTAGCGACTAAGATATGTGCAATTCTTTTGGAACTAGTCGTGGGTGAAAATTTCTATATGCTTTGGATGATACCAGGAAAGATTTCGAGGGAGCTTATGTCTATAACATACCTGATTATTGCTTATTGTCTGGACGCATGTAAACAGACAACAGCATTCTTGGGTAATTGTAATTCAAGACTTCCAACTTTCGGAACTTCATACATGCAAAAACATTCCGCCATATCAATAGTGTCCTAGGGTCAATAGTACAAAAAAATATAAATAGACTTAACTCTATTACGGGATGACAACTTATCGCATAGTCTGGTTATTGTAGTACAGCATTTAAGAAAGAAGGAGTTGATATTATGGCGTATCCTCCATACCAACCCGACCCTTACAGGCCGAGAGATCCCTACCCACGGCCACGACCAAGACATTGCCCCCCTTGCCCTCCATGCCCACCTCGTAGGCGTGATGATTGGCGAGACGATCGCAGACGCGATGATTGGCGGGACGATCGTCGTCGCGATGACTGGCGAGATGGTGGTAGACGTGGATGGTAAACGAGAACCGAACTGGACGATAGGTATCCACGTCGATACCTTCATTGAAGATGAGATAACCATACGAAATCTTGGCACTAGTTCTTCGAATAATTTGTTGCTGCATAGTCACTAGACATCTGTTGTTTACTCGTTACTACGTTTTTAAACACAATCTCATTAATTATTTTCATAACGTCCTTATTCTCATAGGACGTTTCTTTTTGTTATAAAGCCAATAGGCAATCCGGCTTCAATCCCATTATGACCAATATTCTCAAAAGGCTCATAATTTTTGAGTGTTCTTAACAGATGGCTAGTATGGATCCCTTTTCCAACCTTACAGCATTCAATCAATCATTCCCAATTGAGAAGTAAGTTCTAGCATGCTTTGTTACTACAGACAATCGTGCCTTTTTGGTACGTCTTCCTTATTTGTTACTCATGTTGATAGATTTCAATCTGCATATATTCCTCATTTCTGGAAAAAAATACAGACAGCTACCGAAGACAGAGGGAGATTGGTAACATGAGTAAGCAATCCCATCAATCCGAGCAATTTTTAACGGGAAATCTCCTTTCAACTGAAGAAATGATCATGGACATGATCGGTCACAATAGCGACGTCGTGGTGCACAACCTTTATTTGGAAGCGTTAGCTACTCACGTGATGATCATTTATATTCAAAGCTTGGTAGACAAAAATACGGTAAATAGCCAAGTGATTCGCGCTTTACAACAAAGCCAAACACAAACACAAACTGCTGAGCAATCTGCTGCTGAACAACAAGCAAATAGAAAAGAACAAATAAAACAGATGATACAGCTCGGAAGAATGGATTACGTGGACACGTTAGCGGAGTGCATCGATGCCATCCTGTCTGGGCAAACGGCTTTGTTTTCGGAGGGGATGGAAGGGGGGATTATCCTTGGAACCTCTAGCTGGAAAACACGCAGCATAGAGGAACCGGTTACAGAATCGGTTGTGAGAGGTCCGCGGGAAGGATTTGTAGAGGATTTAGATACAAATATATCGTTGCTCCGCAGAAGAATTCGTAATCCCGATTTTACTATGATTAATTATCAAATTGGCAGACAAACCAAGAGAAATCTTGTGCTGGTGTATCTCAGTGGTATTACCAACCCGATTCTAGTGAATGAAGTAAAGAGCAGGATCGAGTGTATCGATATTGACGATGTACCTGAGTCTGGTTATATCGAACAACTGATTGAAGACAATCCATGGTCACCATTTCCGCAGATTCAAAATACCGAGCGTCCAGATAAAGTGGTTGCCTCTCTTATGGAGGGGCGTGTGGCCATTCTCTTGGATGGTACTCCGTTTGTCCTTCTCGCCCCCGTTACGTTTCCCATGCTGTTGCAAGCGCCTGAAGATTACTATGACCGCTGGATTGTTGGCTCTTTAGTGCGGATGCTGCGTTACTTGCTGGTCATCGCGGGTTTG
>DASQNU010000202.1:0-7563 GCA_035644815.1 Bathyarchaeia archaeon
CCCGCACGGCAATTGCATAGAAGCATTTGCCGCGCAGGAGTTGCTGTAGACCAGCCATGTCCCTGTAGAGCCATGATTGTTCCTAGTCTTACTTTATGATAATTTCAATTGCGGGTAACGGTCATAATCGCCCATTTCTTATAGTGCTACAAAAGTTTTTTTAATGACTGCACGTTGTTGATGTCAATCTGCTTGTCACGAAACATTTGCAGGATTTGTTCTTCTTTCTCCGGAGTAATGGATGCGCCACTCAATGTGGATAGTGTCCGGATTAACTGGCGTAGTTTGCCTTCATCCTCAAAGTCACTTTTCTTGATTTGGCCTGCTATGGATCGCAGCTGCCCTTCATCCAATCCAGGTGCCGACTTCCCACGCAGTTTATCGAGAAATAGGCGAGACACACTCTTGCTCATCTGAACTCCTCCTTAGCCCATAGGTTTCAAGCTATCTTATGAAGGAGTCCATATATTGGTGATTCGCCTAGAGCGGCTTTCCTTCCATCCAATCCATTTCGTACGTACGCATGCGCCCCATCAGTTCTTCCACACCTTGCCGCGGTGATTTTTGTTCAAAAAGGACCTCATAAATGATTCGTGTGATCGGCATCTCGACATCCTCACGTTCAGCCAGCTGATTGGCCGCTTTTGTCGTGCGGACGCCTTCGACAACCATGCCCATTTTGGACAGCACTTCATCCAGAGACGTGCCTTGTCCCAGCATATAGCCCGCCCGCCAATTGCGACTGTGCTTGCTCGTGCATGTCCCGATCATATCACCTACACCGGCAAGGCCTAAAAAGGTCGATGGATTTGCCCCCATTTTGACGCCCAGTCGGGTAATCTCGGCAAGCCCTCGTGTCATCAAAGCTGCTTTTGCATTATCCCCAAACCCAAGTCCATCGGAAAGGCCCGCTCCCAGTGCGATAATGTTTTTAAGCGCACCGGCGATTTCTGCACCAACCAAATCGGAGTTGGTGTACACACGAAAATAATTGGTCATGACCAGATCCTGTGCCGCCAGCATGCTTTTTTCGCAAGAAGACGAAACAACCACTGTCGTCGGCGCCTTGATAATGACCTCCTCCGCATGGCTTGGACCCGTTAAGACCGCCAGACGATGGGCGATATCTGCAGAAACCTCTTCCTGAATCACCTCAGAAATACGCTTTAAACTATCCAATTCAAATCCTTTGATCGCATGAATAAGCAATACATCCGGATCAAGGAATGGGCCCATTTGTTTCATGACTCCGCGAATCGCATGAGAAGGCAGGACTAGAATCACTGCCTTTTTCCCTTTCACGGATGCTTCCAGGTCTGTACTCGCTGTGATAAGCGGGGATAAGGTTACATCTGGAAGATATTTATGATTGATGTGACGCTGATTGATCTCTTCAGCAAGCTCTGTATCACGCATCCAGAGCGTTACATCATGCTGATTATCGGCGCATACAGATGCCAGCGCTGTGCCCCAGCTGCCCGCACCAATAACGGCCACTTGCATTTTCAACCACATCTCCCCCCTTCGCTCATTTCGAATCTTTTGGTGTCTTTTCCCCAATTTTACGCTCTTTCCCTGCCAATAAATTACGGATATTCGAATAATGTCTGGCGAAGCCAAATACCGTGATTATCAGCACAACGAGACAAAGGGAAACGTTGTGTGTAATGAAGTACAAGGAAATCGGAAATGCCGTTACAAACACGAGTGAACCCAATGAAACATAACGAGTTATCGCTATGACGGCAACACAAAGAAGTACGCTAATAATAAATGCAAGCGGGGATATCAAGAGAGCGACCCCAATGGTGGTCGCGATGCCCTTCCCTCCACGAAATTGAAAAAAGATGGGCCAATTGTGCCCGATGATCGCGAAAATTCCTGCAAGTGCACCAATAACGGTGTTGTTGTCGGATATCCACCAAGCAATGGCCACAGCAGCCATCCCCTTGATTGCATCCAGGAGCAATACGAGGATGGCCGGCCCTGTCCCCAACACACGCAAGGTATTGGTAGCCCCCGCATTTCCGCTCCCGTGGGAACGAATGTCGATACCTGCTACTTTTTTGCTGATCAGATAACTAAAGCTAATCGAGCCTAACAAATAGCTGACCACCGCGGATAAAACGAACTCCATCGCTCTTTCTCTCTCCCTATGTTTTTTGTCGTGTCAGGATACGGATGGGCGTTCCCTCGAATACAAATGCTTCACGAATTTTATTCTCTATGTATCGCTCATAGGAAAAATGCATAATCTCCGGATCGTTCACGAACAAAATAAACGTAGGCGGCTTCACCGCCGCTTGCGTAGCATAGCTGATCCGCAAACGTTTTCCCTTGTCGGTTGGCGGAGGCGTCATGATTTGCGCTTCGTTGATCAATTCGTTCAAGGTAGAAGTCGAGACACGCATGGTATGAGCATCGGCCACTTCGTTCACTTTTGGCAAAATGGTGTGGATGCGTTGCTTCGTCTTCGCCGAAACAAACAGGATCGGTGCGTAGGAAAGATATTTGAACCCGTCACGAATTTCTTCGATGAACCGGTTCATCGTTTTATCATCTTTTTCTACCGCATCCCATTTGTTCACCACGATAATGATCGCCCGACCGGCTTCATGGGCATAACCGGCAATTTTCTTGTCCTGTTCGATAATGCCTTCTTCCCCGTTCAGCACGACCAAAACGACATCTGAATCCTCGATAGCTTTCATCGCGCGCATGACGCTGTACTTCTCCGTGGACTCATACACCTTACCGCGTTTACGCATCCCTGCCGTATCAACGAGGACATACTTTTGTCCTTCACGGGTAAATGGGGTATCGATCGCATCTCGGGTAGTACCAGCCACATCGCTGACGATCACGCGCTCTTCACCCAGAAGCGCATTGGTCAAAGAGGATTTTCCTACATTCGGGCGCCCGATGATGGAGACGCGAATCACATCATCTTCTTCTTCTCCCTCTTCTTCTTGAGGGAAATGCGCAATCACTGCATCAAGCATATCTCCCAAGCCAAGTCCGTGCGATCCCGAAATCGGGAATGGTTCGCCCAAGCCAAGCTGGTAAAAATCATAGACTTCCATCCTCATCTCAGGATTGTCCAGCTTGTTGATCGCAAGCACAATCGGTTTTCCGGTACGATTCAGCATCCGTGCCAGCTCCAGATCGGCATCGGTCGCTCCTGTCCGGCCATCCGCGATCATCACGATCACGTCTGCTTCATCAATTGCCAGCTCTGCTTGGACGCGCATCTGCGTCAAGATCTCATCCGTCTCACCGAATTCAATTCCGCCGGTATCAATCACATGGAAATAGTGGTTTAACCACTCACCTTTTCCATACAGTCGGTCACGCGTAACTCCCGGCATGTCTTCTACAATCGCAATACGTTCACCGACAAGCCGATTAAAGATCGTGGACTTTCCCACATTAGGGCGTCCAACAATCGCGACAACAGGTAATCCCATGGTTTTCAACACTCTCTCTCGTCTAGCATTTTTCGTAAGTAATCATACCATACTCTATGAATGGCGAACAACGATCAGCGTATCCGCGTTAATTTCGTGCACCATTGCATCTAAAATTTTTTCTAATGTAAAGGCGGTTTCTTGCAGCTCTTTTGCGGTCTGCACAGCGAAAATGGGGGCTCCTCCAGCGACGGTTTCTTTCTTCGTCGTCACAATGGCGACTATTTTCGCGCTCATTTAGCTTCCTCCCTTTGCATTGACCGGCGCTTCCTTTGGCATACGAATCGCACTCTCCAAAATCGGCACATTTTCAATAACAACCCGTGCTTTGTCAGTATCCCGCACGAGCGGCAAAAGGAATACACCAAGCCGCCCCGTTTTCAAATCCCTTTTCACCATAGGAGTCAGTGTAGGTTCCCCTTGATCGGTGTATACCCCAAGAATCGTAGCCGCATCATGCAGAATCGCTTGACGTTGGCCCGGGTGAGAGATCGTTACATTGGCATTGAGGTTTTTTGGCCGCAAGATAAAGCCCATTCCTCGCTCTCGAATCGTCTGTTGTCCATCCTGTAACCCGACGTTCATGATATATATATCGTCTACATACAGGTCCTTGCCTTCTACGCGCACTTCGGCTGGCACAACTTCTACGATATGGGACAACGACTTGCCTGATTTAAACAGTCGGGCAAGCAATAAGGAAAGCAGCCCGATCAGCACCCCGCCCCACCATGCAAACAGGACAGTGGCGATCGTGGTTACAAAAGCACTCAGGATAACGAGATAGTTGCGCCCTTCAAATACCATGGCGATCCCTTCGATATAGGTTTGACCCCTAGGGACCAGTTCATGCTGATCAATTTCCGATAGTGTTTTTCGTTCCATATTGCGCACATCACGGAACTGCTGGGCAGCCAGCGATAAAAACGTAATGGCTGTGTAGTCCTCTTTCAGAAGGGAGGGAACCGCAACAGCACCGAGGGCGGACGCAATCACACCGAGTGAAATGTGGATGATTTTCCCATGTGGATGAGTCGGGTATTGCCGATAATCCGTCTGCAGCAAGTAGAGTCTGGTCAAGATGCCAAAACCGAAGCCGATGATCAAGGGAATGACATATTCATTCGAGAACAATTCGCGGATCAGGATGCATCACCTTCTCACATAGGACTTCGTTTTCCACTTCTCAGCGAGACGAACCCGGAACACACTGAATCCTTTCACCATGGCACTCCAAGAAAGGGCAACCAACGTCCAGAGCGAAAGTACGCTCCACAGCAAATCCTGTGCATACTCTCCGCCGACAATAGCGCTTGCCCACTGCGCTTCATTGCTGATCACATATAAGCCATCTGCTAGCGGCAGGGATAAGAGCAAGATCACCAGCTGTTGGCGCCACTCCCTTACCAGCAGAAAGGTCGCGCAAACCAAGACGACCGGCAATAGAATATGCTCGTCCACGATCAGCAAGACAGGGTCCCAAAAAAAGAGCTTTCGTGCAGCAAACTGAAGAAAGACCGTGAACAGTACGGAAAGAACACAATACTGTTTCCCTTGAGCAGGAAGCACGGACCAGATCCACGCAGCAGCCATAACGGGTAATAGCGCTCCACTTACATTGATAGAAACCGGCAAAAAGTAAAGCTGCCAATTCGCATAGGCACACACCAAGCTGAGCATTAATCCGGCAAGAGCAACGGATCTGCTTACTCGTATGCCTGTTAATGCCCGATCAAACAGTCCCATCCAAATCATACAGAGCAAGCACCATTGCGTAATGAGCGAAATTACCCCGTCGTTCATGTTCCTCTCCTCAGTGTCGAGAATCTCTCCAAAAGTATGCCCAAAGCTGAGAGTTTCATAACGCGCTCTATTTGATCCCGCGCTGGTCTGCCCATGCCCATAACTCGCTGCTCAACGTATAAGGACGAGCTTGTAATTGCGATAATTGTTCACAGCCTAGCGCGGTAAGTGTAACGCGTATCTGATGATGAAAATGGTCAACCGCTTCTAGGCATTGTTCGATCGTTTTGGTTTGCACCAACTCCAGAAAGGGGCCAGCCATCCCTGCAGCGGAAGCTCCCAATGCAATTGCCTTGCATACATCAAGACCATGCCGGATGCCGCCACTGGCGATAAAATCTACACCCTTCTTTTCCCAAGCATGTGCTTCCAATAGGCTTTGTACGGTGGACAATCCCCACGTTTCAAACATGTGCAATGGGTGCTCTCGTCGCTTATTTTCGATTTCCGCAAAATTGGTGCCCCCACGGCCGCCAACATCAATGATGCCTATGCCAATATCGACGAGCCTCCGATAGGTTTCCCTCGTCATACCAAACCCGACTTCTTTGACGATCAGCGGGACTTCCAATTCCTTGACCAGTCTCTCCACATTCCGTAAGTAGCCCGTAAAATCACGATCCCCCTCCGGCATGATCAATTCTTGCATGACATTTAAATGGATTTGCAATGCATCGGCTTCGATCATGGCGACCGCTCTTTTTGCCTGTTCGACGGTTGCCTCCGCACCTAAATTCGCAAAGATAATCCCTTCTTGATTTTCTTTGCGTACGATTTTGTAGCTAGCTTCCAGATCCTTATCCTTCATCGCTGCCATTTGCGAGCCCACAGCCATGGCCAGTCCCTTTTCTCTCGCTACAATCGCCAGCTTTTGATTAATCTCCTGCGTCTCGGGTGATCCGCCTGTCATCGCATTGATCAAGATGGGCGAGGAAAGCTCCCACTTCGCCAAGGGTGTACGAAGCGTTGAGTTACCATAAAACATATTAGGTAAACTATTTGGTAAGAAACTCATCTCATCAAAGTGATTGGGTTTCTCCCTATTTACAGCAAGCGCATGTTGAACATGCTCCCATTTCCTTGACGATCTGCTCATGTCATCCCGCCTTTCTATAAGTAAAACTTCAATAGAAACCCTCTCGAAGCAATTGTCGAGTCCTTCTTAAGAGAAAGTTTTTCACGTTATATCAGGTTGATTTGTCGTGAAGTTGATACTTGCTGATACAGTGAAAAAAGGGATACGCTCATATGCGCATCCCCTCATACTAGTGATTCTTATTTGAACTTGTCTTTCAGATCTCCAAACAAGTCTCCCAACGTTACTCCCAGCGGTTGATTGTTTTCTTGCTGGAAGGTTTGCTGCTCGCGGCGATTCGCGCGTTCCACTTCGACAGTACGGTCTTCTTCAAGCGCACGAATGCTGAGGCTGATCCGTTGTTCAGAAGGAATCACATCAAGAATCTTAACCTGTACTTCTTGGCCTTCTTTCACAACTTCCGAAGGAGAATTCACATGGCGATTGGCCATCTGCGAGATGTGAACCAACCCTTCGATGCCAGGAGCCAATTCAACGAATGCCCCGAAGGATACTAAACGCTTCACTGTACCAGTGACCACGTCGCCCTTTTTGAATTGCTGGCCTGCTACATCCCATGGACCAGGCTGCGTTTCTTTCATGCTCAGGCTGATGCGTTCGTTTTCTTTATCGACTTTCAAGATTTTTACCTTGACCTTGTCGCCTTCTTTTACTACATCGGAAGGTTTATCTACTCGTGTCCACGCCAATTCAGACACATGGACGAGTCCATCAACGCCACCGATATCGACAAATACACCAAAGTCAGTCAGACGCTGAACGGTTCCATCCAGCACTTGGCCTGGCTGGAGATTATCCAGGACGCCTTTCTTCTGTTGTTGTACTTCTTGTTCCAATACTGCTTTGTGGGAGAGGATGACTTTGTTTTTCTCTTTGTCCATTTCTACCACTTTCAACGTCAGGGTATTCCCGACGTAAGAGGAGAAATCTTCGACAAAATGGCGTTCTACCATGGATGCAGGTACGAAACCACGCAGCCCCACGTCGACAACAAGGCCGCCTTTGACTACCTCTTTCACAGGAGCCTCAATGATCTCCCCTGACTCCATTTTACGCGCCAGCTCTTCCCATGCTTTTTCCACAACGAGTGCCTTTTTGGAGACGACCAACTCTTCTTTGTCATCATTTATTTTCGTCACTTTTACATCGAATTCGTCTCCTACTGAAACGACATCAGACACTTTTTCAACATGAAGG
>DASQNU010000203.1:0-21734 GCA_035644815.1 Bathyarchaeia archaeon
TCACCCAGCTCGTCCTCGATGCGGAGCAACTGGTTGTACTTCGCCACACGGTCTGTACGGGAAGGAGCACCCGTCTTGATTTGACCCGCATTGGTTGCTACTGCAATGTCAGCGATGGTCGCATCTTCGGTTTCACCGGAACGGTGGGAAATAACAGCGGTGTAGCCTGCACGTTTCGCCATTTCGATCGCGTCAAAGGTTTCAGTCAGCGTACCGATTTGGTTCACTTTGATCAGGATGGAGTTTCCAGTGGAAGTCTCGATACCGCGTGCAAGACGCTCCGTGTTGGTTACGAACAGGTCGTCACCTACGAGCTGTACTTGTTTGCCCAGACGTTCAGTCAGTTTTTTCCAGCCATCCCAGTCGTCCTCAGACAATCCGTCTTCGATCGAGATGATTGGGTATTTGCTTGCCAGCTCCGCATAGAATTCGATCATTTCATCAGTCGATTTCACAACGCCTTCGCCTTCGAAATGGTATTTGCCGTCTTTGTACATTTCAGTCGCAGCAACGTCAAGTGCGATGAATACGTCTTTTCCTGCTTCATAGCCAGCTGCTTTGATCGCTTCCAGGATGGTTGTGATCGCTTCTTCGTTGGATTTCAGGTTTGGCGCAAAGCCACCTTCATCACCTACAGCTGTGTTCAGGCCTTTTGCATTCAATACTTTTTTCAGGGAGTGGAAAATCTCTGCACCCATGCGCAGTGCTTGGGTGAAGGACTCTGCACCTACCGGCATAACCATGAATTCTTGAATGTCTACGGTGTTGTCAGCATGTTTGCCACCGTTCAAGATGTTCATCATTGGTACTGGCAGCTGTTTCGCGTTGAAGCCGCCGAGGTAGTTGTACAAAGGAACACCGAGGGAGTTTGCTGCTGCATGCGCAACTGCCATGGAAACACCCAGAATTGCGTTAGCACCGAGTTTTGCTTTGTTTGGCGTGCCATCCAGTTCGATCATGAGCATATCGATGCCGACTTGATCCAATGCATCCATACCGATGATTTCTGGCGCGATGATTTCATTTACGTTTTCTACTGCTTTCAGTACGCCTTTCCCGAGGTAACGGGATTTATCGTCATCACGCAGCTCAACCGCTTCATAAGCACCTGTGGAAGCGCCGGAAGGAACGCATGCACGGCCAAAAGAACCATCTTCCAGATACACTTCTACTTCAACAGTCGGGTTGCCGCGGGAATCCAAAATCTCACGTGCGTAAACATCAGTAATCATAGACATCGTTCAAAACACTCCTTTTTTTATCAATAGAGGTTGTTTCTACACATTACTTCTGAATCAGGGTTTTTCCGGTCATTTCGACTGGCTGCTGTACGCCCAAAAGATGCAGGATCGTCGGCGACAGATCTGCCAAGACACCATCTTCCCGCAGCGTAACGCCTTCCTTGGTCACGATGACCGGTACAGGGAACGTACTGTGGGAAGTGATTGGACGGCCATTCGGTTCCAGCATCCAATCCGCATTTCCATGGTCAGCCGTGATGATGGCCACGCCCCCTTTTGCCAGAATTGCATCGACCACTTGACCCAGGCATGTGTCTACGGTTTCCACCGCTTTGATCGTCGGTTCCATTTTACCAGAATGTCCCACCATATCACAGTTCGCGAAATTCAAGATGATCGCATCAACGGTCTCTTCCTGGATTTCCTTCACGACTGCTTCGGTAATGCCCTCGGCGCTCATTTCCGGCTGCAGATCATACGTAGCAACCTTTGGAGAAGGGATCAGGATGCGTTTTTCACCCGGAAATTCCTGCTCGCGACCGCCGCTGAAAAAGAAGGTCACATGCGGGTATTTTTCCGTCTCCGCAATGCGCAGCTGCTTCAGGTTATTCTGTGCCAGCACTTCACCCAAGGTATTATCCAGGTTGGCTGGCTTGTATGCCACATAGCCATTTACCGTTTCCGAGAAATGCGTGAGGCATACATAGTACAGATTGCGGGGATGCTCTTCCCCACGGTCAAAGCCGCGGAAATCTTCATTCGTGAATGCTTGCGAGATCTGGATCGCCCGGTCAGGACGGAAGTTGTAAAAGATAACAGCATCTTCCGACTCGATCTTTCCTACCGGTTGATCGTTCTCGTCCACGATGACTGCTGGCATCACGAATTCATCCATCACCGATTTCTCGTATGATTCCTTCACTGCCTTGATGGGATCTGTATAGTGCGGGGCATCTCCGTATACCATGGCGCGGTATGCTTTTTCGATGCGCTCCCAGCGCTTGTCCCGATCCATCGCATAGTATCTGCCCTGAATCGTCGCGATACGTCCAGTGGCAAGCTCGTTGATTTTTGCCTGTAGCTCTTCGATATAGCCAACAGCGCTATCTGGCGCTACATCGCGTCCATCCAGGAAGCCGTGAATGTTGACATCAGTGAAGTTCTCTTTTTTGCACAGCTCCAAAATCGCAAACAGATGGGAAATGTGGCTATGTACGCCGCCATCGGAAAGCAGGCCGAACAGATGCAGCTTCTTCCCTTTTTCCTTGGCATGGCGAATGGCACCGAGCAAGGTGTCATTTTCAAAGAAGTCGCCATCTTTGATGGATTTGGTAATCCGGGTCAAATCCTGATACACGACACGTCCAGCCCCAATATTCAAGTGACCGACCTCGGAATTCCCCATCTGCCCTTCCGGAAGGCCTACGGCAAGGCCGCTCGCTTCCAGTGTGGCATGCGGGAACGTACTCCAGTAACGGTCAAAATTAGGCTTTTTGGCTTGTGCGATTGCGTTGCCGTACTCTTCATCACGCAGGGCAAAGCCGTCGAGAATAATCAGGGCAACCGGTTTTGGTCGATTCGACATTGCAGCTACCTCCTTTACTCTTCCAATGCGGGTTGTCTAGGCTGTCGTTACTTGCCCGACGCACCTGCAACAAGCTGGAGAAAACCGTCTGCGGTCAGACTTGCTCCCCCAACGAGCGCACCGTCAATATCCGATTCTTGCAAGTAGCTCGCGATATTGTCCGGTTTCACGCTTCCACCATACTGGATGCGCACTTGATCCGCTGTATCTTGACCATACAGGGAAGCAATCACTTGACGAATATAACGGATCGTTTCGTTTGCTTCCGCAGCCGAGGAGGATTTTCCTGTGCCGATTGCCCATACAGGCTCATATGCCACGACAACCGTTTTTACTTGATCAGCAGAAATACCAGCCAGCGCTGCTTCCGTCTGCACACGAACAACCTCTTCTGTCTTGCCAGCTTCGCGCTCCGCCAAGGTTTCTCCCACACAAATGATCGGGAGCAGTCCATGCTGCAGCGCCGCTTTCGATTTCAGATTCACCGTTTCATCTGTTTCGTTAAAATACTGGCGGCGTTCTGAATGGCCGATGATCACGTATTTGACACCCAGCTCTTTTAGCATCAGCGGGCTGATCTCGCCGGTAAATGCGCCGTTTTCTGCATAATGCATGTTTTGTGCACCCAGTGCGATGGAAGTGCCTTTGAACAGCTCAGACAATGCAGGCAGCGTTGTAAATGGCGCGCAAATCACTTGCTCCACTCCAGCGATTGGAGCCGCATTGCTTACATTTGCAGCAAAATCGCCTGCTTCTGCAATCGTTTTGAACATTTTCCAGTTCCCAGCTACGATTGGGGTTCTCACGTACAGTCCACTCCCTCTCCATTTATTACAACTAAGGCTCCGCCAATGAATGGCGTAGCCAAGTTTTACTTATCCAAAAGGACGGCTACTCCTGGCAGCTCTTTGCCTTCCATAAATTCCAAAGAAGCTCCGCCGCCGGTGGAAATATGGGTCATTTGCTCGGCTACGCCCGCCTTCTCCACAGCTGCTACGGAATCCCCGCCGCCGATGATGGTGATGCCTTTGCAATCCGCCATAGCTTTCGCGACACCAATCGTACCGCTTGCGAATGCGTCCATCTCGAACACGCCCATCGGTCCGTTCCAGACCACGGTTTCCGAGGCTACGATCGCATCGCGGAACAGGGTTACCGATTCAGGCCCGACATCCAGCGCCATCCAGCCATCCGGAATCTCGCTTACCGGTACAGTTTTCTTTTCAGCGTCTGCCGCAAAACGGTCTGCTACAACCACATCGACAGGCATCAGCAATTTCACGCCGCGCTTGGTCGCTTGCTCCATCAGGGAACGAGCTAGATCCAGCTTATCATCTTCGCACAACGAAGCGCCGATCGCATAGCCTTGTGCTTTGAGGAAGGTATTCGCCATACCTCCGCCAATGATCAGGCTGTCAACCTTGGTTAACAAATTCTCGATCACGGCGATTTTGTCTTTCACCTTCGCTCCGCCAACGATCGCGGTAAACGGACGCTGCGGATTGGACAACGCTCCACCGAGGAACTGGATTTCTTTTTCCATAAGCAGTCCTGCTACCGCCGGAATATGTGCCGCGATCCCTGCTGTAGACGCATGAGCACGGTGGGCCGCTCCAAAAGCATCATTCACGAACAAATCGGCCAGATCGGCAAACTGCTTTGCCAGCGTTGGATCGTTCTTTTCTTCGCCCGCATGAAAGCGAACGTTTTCCAAAAGGATCACATCGCCATTTTGCATCGCATTCACGGCTGCTTCCACTGCTGGCCCTACGGATTCATCCAGTTTTTTCACCGGTTTGCCCAATACGGACTCCAAATGTGTGCCTACAGCGGTCAAGCGCATTTCCTCTACCACGGCACCCTTTGGACGTCCGAAATGGCTTGCCAGAATGACCTTTGCGCCTGCTTCGCTCAGCTGTTTGATCGTCGGTACCGCCGCTCGAATACGCGTATCGTCAGTAATCACTCCGTCTTGCATCGGCACGTTGAAGTCTACCCGGCAAAAGACGCGTTTTCCGGACAGTTCCACATCACGGATGGACTGCTTGTTCATAAAAGAATCCTCCTTAAAGGATATTGTCTTTTCTTTCCAGTCTAATCATGCACGGGAAAAGGGAGAGGACACTCTCCCTTTTCCCAATCCTTTTTATTTTACTTTTTACAGACCTTTTTCTGCAACAAATTGGCAAAGATCTACGACACGGTTGGAATAGCCCCACTCGTTGTCGTACCAGGATACGACTTTCACCATGTTGCCTTCCAGAACCATGGTAGACAATGCATCGATTGTAGAAGATGCTGGGTTACCATTGTAGTCGGAGGATACGAGCGGCTCATCGGAATAAGCCAAGATTCCTTTGAGTGGTCCTTCCGCTGCTTCCTTCAGTGCTGCGTTGAGTTCTTCTGCAGTTACGCTTGTTTTCAATTCTGCTACCAGGTCAACAACAGATACGTTTGGAGTAGGTACGCGCATCGAGTTACCGTTCAGCTTTCCTTTCAACTCAGGCAGTACCAATCCGATCGCTTTTGCTGCTCCTGTGGAGGTAGGAATGATGTTTTGTGCTGCTGCACGCGCACGACGCAGGTCTTTGTGTGGCAGATCAAGGATTTGCTGGTCGTTAGTGTAAGAGTGAATGGTGTTCATAAGACCGCGTACGATGCCAAATTTATCGTTCAACACTTTTGCAAATGGAGCCAAGCAGTTGGTTGTGCAAGAAGCGTTGGAGATGACAGTGTGTTGATTTGGATCGTATTTATCTTCGTTTACACCCATTACGATGGTGATATCTTCATTGGTTGCAGGAGCGGAAATGATTACTTTTTTCGCGCCGCCTTCCAGATGTTTCGCTGCATCTTCACGTTTTGTGAAGCGGCCAGTGGATTCTACCACGATTTCAACGCCATAGTCTGCCCATTTCAGTGCGCCTGGATCGCGCTCAGCGAGAACCTTGATTTCTTTACCGCCTACGATCAGGGAGTTTTCTCTTGCTTCTACAGGCAGGTCAAGCGTGCCATGTACAGTGTCGTATTTCAACAGGTGCGCCAGTGTTGCTGCATCTGTCAGGTCATTTACCGCTACGATTTCTACGTTTGGATTGCTCAGCGCTGCACGAAATACGTTGCGTCCGATACGACCAAAACCGTTAATCCCTACTTTTACCATGGGTAATTCCCTCCTCAATTTTCCATCCAATATTCTCTATCTCTACCGCTACCGCGCAATGCAAAGCGGGAGAAAGCTAATCAACTTTTTTGCACCTTACTTAGTATGCCGCAAATCGGCTTACACACTTGCACCCTTTGGGTCAATTTCGGCCAGAAGCGCTCTGGCAGCCCCTTCATCCGTGATCAGCACGTTTTGGTAAGCCTGCTGCTTGGCAAAGGAATGAATGGCTTTTGCCTTGCTCGCCCCGCCAGCAATCGATAGAACTACTTCTGCATTTTGCACGTCTTCCAGCTGAAGTCCGATGGTCGGCATCCGGTGGACAATTTCACCCGCATCATTAAAGTAATAGCCGAATGCTTCAGAAACCGCTCCTACCGCTCGTAATTCATCAAGTTCTTGGGGAGAATATTTGCGGCGCTGAGCCATGACAAGCGCATCGCCAATCCCGTGCACCACGATTCGTGATGTGCGCAGCAGATCGATGACTTCCCGAACTCCGGGTTCCTCCAGCAACGCTTGCAATGCATCCGTTGAAAGTCGGTCTGGCACGTGCAGCAAATGGTATGAACCGCCCGTTTTCGCAGCCATGACGGAAGCCAGGGTATTCGCTTGCAGCTCCACCTTTTCACCCAATCCGCCACGCGCCGGTACAAATTGAACGGTGCGGAAGGCTGGTGAAGGTGTCAAATGTTCTGCAAGGCTGGCGATCGAAGAACCACCGGTAACTGCGACCACATCACCTTCTTGAATTCGCTGCTTTAAAACCCTTGCTCCTACACGACCGAGCTCCTGCTTCACCCATTCATTGCGATCCGCATCTCCCTGGACCACAATAACTTCAGGGATACGCAAATGTGTCTGCAGCTGTGCAGCCAAATCCGTTAAACCAAACAGCTCTGCCACCATCGGTTCCATTCGTTCCAGGACACGCTGCCCTTCTTCGCTTACACTCATGCCTGCTGTTGTAAAGAGCAGCAGACCCATCTCTTTTAGCAGCTCCACTTCTCCGCGCAAGATGCGCTCTGTGGTCAAGGTTACTTGCGACAATGCTCGTCGTCCGATCGGCTGCAGATGGTAGATGGATTGCAGCAGCATATAGCGCTTGCGCAGGACTTCCACCAAGTCGGGTAACAATTTCTGCTGAATCTCAATCAAGTCGCGCATGGATCATTCCCTTTTTCTGTTAGTTGGGGACTAAATATGTCCCGCATGTACATTTTATGTCCCGATGTGGCGTAAAAAAAAGGTTCCTTCGCCATTACTGTAGCATATCCTGAACCAACATACAAGAGCCCCTGTCTTGACTTGCAAAACAAGGGCTCTTCTTATTGATTCAACCGCTTTTTCAATTCCTCGCGAAGCTCTTCCTCGCTCATCACTGACGTAACGGAAGGAAAGGTTTCCTCCCCATCGATCTCCACAACCGGAATCGTAAACATGTACTTTTCATGCAGAGCAGGGTCGCTTTCAATGTTCACGATGCTCAGGTTAAGCAGGAAATCATTTGCCACGCGCCTGATCCGCTGTTCCACCTGCTCGCAAAGATGACAGCCTGGCCGGCCGTATAGCGTAATCTGAAACGTATTTTTCTCCATCCAGCTCTAGAACCTCTTTCTTTTTGCAGAGGAAGGGATCATCATCTCTTCCCGGTATTTCGCGACTGTTCTGCGGGAGATTTCTACTCCCTCTTTGACCAGCATCTCTGTAATGACTTGATCAGATAAGGGCTTTTTACGATCTTCCCCTTCGATGATGGCCTTGATGCGTTTTTTCACACTCTCTGAGGAAGCCGCATCACCGTTTGCCGTGGCGAGTGCCGAGGTGAAAAAGTATTTCAGTTCAAAAAGGCCCCGTGGTGTCTGGACATATTTGTTGCTGGTCGCCCTGCTAATCGTCGATTCATGCAAACCTACCCGTTCCGCGATCTCTTTTTGTGTCATCGGCTTCAGGAAGTGCACGCCGTGTTCAAAGAACTCCCGCTGTAAATCGACAATCGCCTGGGTCACCCGCATCAAGGTTAGTCTGCGCTGCTCCAGACTCTTGGCCAACCAAAGCGCTGCATTCAGCTTGTCATGAATAAACTGCTTGGCTTCCTCCTGGCTCGATTTTTCCTTTAGCATTTTTTCGTAAAAACTGTTAATGGTCAGTCTCGGGGCACTGATATCGTTGACCAGCACGATATAGTCCTTTCCGACTTTTTCTACTGTAACATCCGCGATCACATAGCGCGTGTCATTCCCGGAAAAAGCGGCTCCCGGCCGCGGATTTAGCATGCGCAAACGATCCGATATGCACTGTACCTCCGCCAGCGTACAACCAATCGTATCAGCAATCTTTTGCAACCGATTGTTGGCCAAATCCTGCAAATGGTGCGTAACTACTTGCACGATCGCATCGTCATCCATCCCCGTATGCTGCAGCTGCAGGAGTATACACTCCTCCAGATTGCGAGCGCCTACCCCGATGGGATCAAAATGCTGAATGACGTTGAGAATATCCTCCACTTCCTGCACAGTAGCCCCGAGACGTGACGCGATCTCTTCTGGCGGAATTTCCAAATACCCGCGCTCATCCAGATTGCCGATGAGATACAGCGCGATTCTCCGCTGTCCATCGGTCAAGCCTTTCACCATGCCGAGCTGTGCTTCCAGATGCTCGAAAAGCGTGGTTGACGATTTGTGGGCAAAGTCCAGCGCATTGTAAGTGCTTTCATTTTTATTTACCGAGTAATCGCCCGCAGCACGGTTGCTGGCCAATTCTTTCCAGTCTATTTCAGGTTTAGACCCCTCTGCACGTGGAACGATACTCTCGAGCGTCGCACTGACATCTTGCAGCTCAATGACCGGATTTTCATTGGCTTGTTCATGGAGGTAAGAGAGCAGATCAGCTGAAGAAAATTGCAAAATCGTGATGGCTTGACGCAGTTCCGGTGTCATTACCAGTTTGAGCGTCTGTTCCTGATATAAGTTCAAACCCAACGACATTTCAGTTCATTCCCCCTTCTGTTGAACTGAATTGTTTGCGTATTTCTATCTTATTCATATATATTCAAGGTTGCTATGCAATTTTCCTGCCAAACTCCTCTCCTTTGTTCCTTGCTTTTTTCACTCAGCCCATATATAATAAATGAGCAACTATTCCTTATACGCCCGTAGCTCAGTGGATAGAGCAATGGTCTCCGGAACCATGTGCGGGGGTTCGATTCCCTTCGGGCGTACCATAGATGATAAGAAGCGACTGGTTTTCGGACCAGTCTTTTTTTGTCTTTTTTCGTGCCTTCGCCATCGGAATACGTTTCCTCCGAAGCATTGGACTTGCCTCCTGGGGTAACAATAACGCCATACGTATAAAGGAGGGTTTAGGATGGACTTGAACAACATGAGCACCGAGCAATTTGTCCAAAAAGTGAAGGAAGACCAGAAAAAAGACCAGCATAACAAGGAACATCAGGGCTTCAATCATCCCGAAAAACGTCTGCCTTCCAAGCAAGGTATCGATGGATAAAAAGTGATACGATCAAACTGAAGGGCCCCGCCACCTGTAAAAAGGTAATGGGGCCCTTCCTTTGCTATTGCTGATCTTGCTTGTTCAAATTCCGATCTTTTTCACTCTTTTGCTGATTGGAGGTCTGCGATTTGCTGCTGTTCCCCTGTTGATTGGAGAACTGGGTGGAACGATTATTGGACATATCAGTGAACACATCCTTTTTTTGAATTGGAAAGGTACACTGATAGTATGTCCTGTATTACGAAGGAACTTGTTGCTTTTGTAATTGCAGGGTGAAGATCGTTTCCCCTTTTCGCGAGGTAAACGTTATATCTCCCCTGTTTTTCTGAGCAATCTGTTTGCATATCGCAAGTCCAAGGCCTGTCCCGTTCTGCTTGCTCGTAACAAACGGTGTAAATACATCCTCTTTCAGGTCATCAGGAATTCCAGGTCCATTGTCTTTGACCCGAATATAAATATGCTCATGGTCTTCCTGACAGACGAGATGAATTTGTTTACTCCCCGCTTGTTCCGAGAGCGCATCCAAGCTGTTGTTGAGCAAATTAGACAACACTTGCTGCAGCCCGACCTTTTGAATGTACAATTTTGGATTCGCATACAGCAGAACCAATAGCTCTACATTCTCATTGATCGCACGCGGTTTTATCATGCTTAGGACAGATTCAAACATTTCCCCACACCGGCATTCTATCCATCGCTCCTCCATCTTTTCATTGCGGGAAAAGCTGAGAAAGGCAGAAATTTGGCCGTATAATCCGGAAAACTCCCGGTCAATCACTCCCAGATAAGGAGCCACTTTGTCCAAAGAGTCGGGGGGAAGACTCGATTTGATTAATTTTAAAAAGCCATCGATTGCAAACAATGGATTACGCAGCTCATGGGCCATGCTCGCAGCCATTTTCCCCAGCATGCTCAGCCGGTCATCATGAAGCTGGCTGATCGTCGCATCTTTCTTTTGCATCTGTAGCTCCGCATAATTCCAGTAATAATGGGCAATAAGATTTTGCAGCATATCGATTCTCGTATGTAAGGTGAACATGACCCGAAATGTATCCTTTGCTTCAATCCCCTGCTCCTCAATATACGCGTAAATCTCATCAATCAGGCTTCTCCGCCAAAGATGAGAGCTTTGCAACAGGTCCGTCACCGGGGTTTTATTAGCCGCATGATATTCACACAAGCTCGATAGGACTGAAAACTGCGGATGAGTATCAACGGGTATATGCAGATCAATGAGTAGATCGTAATACTTTTCTCCGTTTTCACGCAGTCTGATTGGATCATGTCTTCCTGGTCTTGCCTCTTCTACACCCTTTAGCCACTTGTCAATAATCACTTGTCTCTTTAATCGGGTAAACGTTTCAAACCATGGGACTAGTTCCATCGGACTCCCCTTCGCTGTTGTAAGCATTGCTAGATCAGAAGATGGATTGGGTTGAAGTGTACGAGAAAGCCCGGAAACCCTAAAGTTTCCGGACCTCGTCCTTGCTATGCTTTTTTGACGGCTGCACGATTACTTCGCTTCACCGATGTACACTTTTTGACCGTTTTCGTACTTGTATGCAAATACTTGAGCGTATTCGTTGTCAC
Source organism: Bathyarchaeia archaeon (assembly GCA_035644815.1). Classification (GTDB taxonomy): domain Bacteria; phylum Bacillota; class Bacilli; order Brevibacillales; family Brevibacillaceae; genus Brevibacillus_F. The sequence continues at coordinate 11,090 of DASQNU010000203.1, forward strand.
CTTTGTCATTAAAGGAAACTTTCACAAACTGTCCTTGGAAGTCTTTTGTTTTATGAATGGCCTCCAGAACTTGCTCACGGGAAGGCTTTTTGCCGCCGTTTGCTTTGATTGCTTCCAAGATACCGTTCAAGGTTACGTTAGCTGCATCATAACCGAAAGAAGTGAAAATCCCCACTTTTTTGCCTGTTGCTGCCTCGTAGTCAGCAATCCATTTCTTTCCTTCTTCTGTTGCTGCGATGTCACCTACTGTAGAAGTGAATACAACATTGTTTGCCGCGTCTCCAGCGATTTTCAGCATGTCAGCGGAATCCAGACCGTCTCCACCCATGAAGGTGCCTTTGAAGCCTTTTTCACGCGCTTGCTTCACGATGATACCCGCTTCAGCATAATAACCGCCGAAATAGATCATATCAGGGTTTGCAGCAACGATTTGGTTTACAACCGCGCTGTAATCCTTCTCACCTGCAGTTACCCCTTCAAAGCCAACCACTTGTACGCCATCTGCTTCAAATTGTTTTTTCACTTCGTCAGCCAGACCTTGGCCATAGGCTTGTTTGTCATGAAGCACGTAAGCTGTCTTTACGCCCAATTGGTTTTTGGCAAAAATAGCGGCTTTGGAACCTTGTTGGTCGTCACGTGCGCAGATACGGTGTACGATTTTTTTGCCTTCCTCGGTCAGGTTGGAGCCAGTCGCGGAAGGAGAAACCATTACCAAGCTTTCTTGCTCATATTTTACCGATGCAGTGATCGATGCCCCAGTGGTAGGGTGACCCACTACAGCGAGTACGTCAGGATTGGTGATCACCATCTCCGCTACGGAAACAGCTTGCTTCGGATCGGCTTGGTCATCTTGTGCCAGCAATTCCAGATCGAAGCCCAATTTTTTGAATTCTTCTTTTTTCAGGTTTACGGCATACTCAGCACCAGATTTCGCTGTTTCACCATAATCAGAAGCGGAACCAGACAATGGACCTACAGAAGCAATGACGATTTTGCCGCCTGCTTCCCCTCCGCCAGCAGCACTGCCAGCGTCACCGCTTGGTTGTTGTGTAGCGTTGCCACCGCCGCCGCAGCCAGCCAGAGCTGTACCTACCGCTAATACGGTTGATAGAAATGCAATCTTTTTCTTTTGCATGATGTTTCCCCCTCATTGTTTATCTGAAAATTAAAATCTGTCTGCCTACTTGTATCATTTTAAAATAAATTTGAAAATTTGCAACAGATAAAAATATGAAATCTTTTCAAACTTCTATGCGCGCAAACAAAAAACCGCTCCATTAAAGAGCGGCCCGGTTACGTAAAACTATTCATCTTTGCGGGAATAAGCTTTATTAGTCACCCAAATGGTCAAACCGATGATCACCACAAACAAGATGATAACGCCGTAAATCACCGAACTCATGACGCAGTGTCCCCCATTGTCCTCATTCAAAAATCGCAGTTCCCATTATAAAGGAACGGGATTCTGTAGACAATGGTAAAACACCGTTCATCGGATGACAGCTCGTCATTACTTCTCGATTTTCATCGAGATGTTATAGGTTTTGGTCTTGGTGTCCAGAGTAATGGACGCTCCCAGCTCTTGTACAACAAAGCCGAGTGGAACCAATACAGCCCCTTGTGTAGGACGAGCCACTCCAGGAACTTTTACCACTTTGCCGTTTTTAAAAGCAACTGGATTGTCCTGGAAAATACGGATCGCCAAATCATTTCCTTTTGCGATCAATACGGATTTGCTCACGTTGTCCCATGCAGCTGTACCGCCAAGTGCAAGAGCCAATGCGCTCGCGTTTACATAGGTAACGCCGTTGTAGCTAACAGGTGCTTGCGGCAGATTGATTGGCTTGCCATTCAAAAGAACTTTGATTGGTTGGTTTGCCGCAGCGCTCGCAGGTTGCTGTGCCAAAGCTTGGCCAGCTACTCCCCCGGTGAGTAACGCTGCTGTCAAAAGAAGTACTGGTAATTTGCGTAACATTTTGGTAACACTCCCTTAATAAAGTAAAAGATGGGTTCAACTATGTTCTATTCCACAAGAGGAAAATATATCCTCCTCATTTTTAAACTTTTTTTACAACATCTTCATTGAAAATTAACTTTTTCCCACGAACAAATGTTTTTGTGCACAACCTGTGGATAATACTGTTGATAAGTCATTTCTTGCTTGAAAGGACTGAGTTATTTGGCGGCTGACCGATATTTTTTAATCTATCAAGAAGCGAGTGAAGATGAATGTCTCCTCACCGTCCAGCCATATGATGATGAGCAGGCTCTGGCCGAGGCCATCAATCAGTTAGAGAGCAAGCAGCTCCATGAATACACACTAATCAAAGGAAGAAAAATGAAAGCACATTTGCGAGTAGCGATTGACCTCACGGAAGACGAGAACGAAGCGGAGGCTCCTGCTCCACCTGCGCAATGAATCCATACTCCTCCGTATACAATGTTTAAAGTTGCTCATTTTTGGGATTACTGAGAAGAGGATTTTGCCCTTTCGTTTGACCTTTATTGACCAATTGTGTATGATATTCTTGTAAAGAGAGGAGGAACGATATGCATATGAATCTTATCCCTACTGTTATTGAACAAACCAATCGCGGAGAGAGAGCGTACGACATCTACTCCCGCCTGTTAAAGGATCGCATCATTTTCCTCGGTACCCCTATCAATGATGTAGTGGCAAACAGCGTCGTTGCCCAGTTGCTCTTCTTGCAAGCGGAAGATCCGGACAAAGATATTCAACTGTACATCAATAGTCCAGGCGGTTCGATCACGGCTGGTATGGCCATTTTTGACACCATGGAATTTATTAAACCCGATGTATCCACCTTGTGTGTAGGGATGGCTGCCTCTATGGGTGCATTCCTGCTCGCTGCTGGAGCCAAAGGAAAACGCTATGCGCTGCCGAACAGTGAAGTGATGATTCACCAACCATTGGGCGGTGCGCAAGGTCAAGCCAGCGATATCGAAATCGCGGCCAAACGCATCTTGAAAATGCGCGACCACCTCAATAAAATCCTGTCCGAGCGTACGGGCCAACCGCTTGAACGGATTGCCAAAGATACCGATCGGGATAATTTCCTCTCTGCACAAGATGCGAAGGAATACGGTTTGATCGATGCGGTCATCTCTTCTACGCCAACGGCCAAATAACAGCTCTTCAGAAAGCGAAAGCCCTAGGGAAGGTAAAAATCCCTGGGGCTTTTCTTCAGCTTTTTGCTATTGTTGCTCTTGTAGATCAGCGACGGCTACCACTTTTCTTTGTACCGGATTGTCTTCCTCATGAACCCTTGCCATCGCAGAGTTTTCATCGACGCCGTCGATCCACACGGGAGCTCCTTGGTAAGTCACCGTAACCTTATCCGTGGACTGAATAATTTCTTTTGCGCGAGTGACGTTCATTTGAAACCCTCCTATTCACCTGGATTTACGTTTATGTACCGTCTGTTTCGTTATTCATCGTATCGGTCGTGCTTTCCTCGATTAACCCATTTTGCAGGGTAACTTGTCCACCGCCCAAGCCCTCATTGATCATTCGATCGATATCCATGAACTCCTCATCGCGGCCTTGATACAAGGAGTCATTGGTGTAAGCATTGTCCTTAGGCATCGAAACCCTCCTTCCCACTTTTATGGTATAGGAATGCCCCAAATGCGGCTTATCATTCATGCGCTCTATATAGAAAAAACACTCCCTCATTTGCGGACGGAAGTGTCTCTCTTGTTTCGTGACTATTCTTCTTTCGTAACCAGGTTCACCAAGCTTGCAACCGCTTGCGTAGCATCCGGGCCTTCAGCGGAAATCGTGATTTCCGTTCCGGTGCTGATGGCCAAGCTCATAATCCCCATGATGCTTTTTGCGTTTACCTTTTTGCTGTCTTTCTCCACAAATACTTCAGAGGCAAAGCGGTTCGCTTCCTGCACAAAAAAGGCGGCAGGACGAGCTTGCAAACCTGTTTTTAACTTGACCAACACCTGCTGTTGTACCATGGGCTGTACCTCCTCTTTCCCAGACTCAGTCCTTTTATTATACCATTATACTGGAAAGAAGCATTTTATTTTTCTCGTAATTTGTCAGCAATTTCATTAATTTTTCTCAACCGGTGATTGATCCCTGATTTGCTGACAATACCGCTTGGAATCATTTCCCCCAGCTCTTTCAGATTGATGTCGGGATGCAGCAATCGTAACTCGGCTACTTCACGCAGTCGGTCTGGCAGGTTGGCCAAGCCCATCTCGCGTTGGATGAGCTGGATGTTCTCCATTTGTCGGGCGGCTGCATTTACCGTCTTGTTGATATTGGCGATTTCGCAGTTATGCAGTCGGTTTACCGAGTTGCGCATATCCTTTACGATCCGGATATCCTCAAAATAAAACAAGGCTTGATGGGCACCAATCAGACTTAAAAATTCCGTGATTTTTTCGCCTTCCTTGATGTACATCACATATCCTTTTTTTCGCTCAATGCATTTGGCGTTCATCTTGTAACGATTGGCCAGCTTGGTCAACGCTTGGCAAAAATCTTGATAGGCGGTAAAAATCTCCAAATGATAGCTGGACGCCTCCGGGTGGTTGACCGATCCTCCTGCAAGAAAAGCGCCGCGTAAATACGCAGCTCGGCAGCACGAAGACTTAGTCAGCTCTGTGGAGATGCCTGGATAAAATGACAAGCTTTGGTCCATAATCTTCAAGTCATCTAATATTTCCCGTGCCTGATGAGGGATCCGCACGATATACACATTGTTTTTCTTCAGGCGCATTTTCTTGCGGACCAGCAGCTCAGTGTGCACTTGAAACACTTTCTTGATTAAGGAATAGATCCGTCTGGCAATCGCTGCATTTTCCGTCGAGACATCCAAGACAAACCGTCCTGCGCCAAAATGAATGGTCCCATTCATTCGGATCAAGGCCGCTAACTCGGCACGACTACAGCATTCTTCGCCATCCAGCATCGTTAACTCTTTTTTGGTATGTGCAGCGAACGACAAGTTTCTCACTCCTTCCTCGGGGTCAGCGATGGCTTAACTCATTCATCCCCCGCGGCGCCGTGGTGCAACCTCATTCATTCCCCGCCATACGCTCCTTTTTCGGAAGCAATGCCACGACTTCCTTGCTGACAACACGGGCGTTATGACGAAGATAGCCCCCCTCAAAAGTAACGAGCGATTTGGCTACAATGTTGAGATTCAGCGCTTCTAATCGATCTAAATCAAAGGAGACAGGGGTTGCCCCTTTTTCCGCATACTTTTCCAGCACACGTGGCGGAATCTCCGCCGAATTCACAATGATCGTATTCAAAAACGGTTCTCCTACGTGATCATAGAGTGCTTCTACATGATCAGCCGCTGAGTACCCGTCCGTTTCACCGGGTTGAGTCATCACGTTGCAGATATATACTTTTTGCGCAGAAGAGCGCTTGATTTCCTCGTATAGGCCTTTTACCAGCAAATTCGGCAATATGCTTGTATAGAGACTGCCAGGGCCGATTAAAATGAGATCTGCCTGTGCAATCGCATCCAATGCTTCATCCAAAGGGACCGCATCGATTGGATCCAAAAATACTCGCTTGATGCGCTTACCCGCTAGCGGAATTTGTGATTCTCCCTCCACGATCGACCCGTCTGCCATTTCGGCTTTCAACAAGATCGATTGTGTCGATGCAGGCAACACGTCCCCGCGTACCGCAAGAACACCGCTCAGCATTTTCACTGCTGAGACAAAATCTCCGGTGATCTCATTCATCGCCGCAAGCAATAGATTTCCCAAGTTATGACCAGCCAATCCGTTTCCATTTTTGAAACGATGCTGCATCAATTTTTCCATCAGCGGTTCTGTATCTGCTAGAGCTGTCAGTACATTGCGTATATCTCCGGGAGGAAGCATATCCATCTCTTCACGCAGTCGCCCAGAGCTTCCCCCATCATCTGCCACAGTGACGATTGCGGTAATATGCACTTCCTCCTGCTTTAATCCACGCAACAAAACGGACAGACCCGTACCACCGCCAACCACGACAACGCGAAGCAATTCATCCGAATGCTTCCCCATTCTCCCTGTTGACATATGTCACCTCGTTTTCTCCTCATGAGAATGCTTGTATCTCTAACTGCTGGCAGTGAATCATGTTATCCCATTCTATGCCTATTTGCTTTTTTCCATGTCTCGGTGGCTGACACGCACGGCGTAATCCTTCGCGAACGTTTTGCCGATGTGCTCCGTAATTGCTACAGAACGGTGCTTTCCGCCGGTGCAGCCAATTCCGATCACCAATTGATTCTTGCCTTCTCTCTGGTAATGAGGCAACAGGAAGGCCAAAAAATCAATCAGCTTTGTCAAGAACTCTTCTGTATCCGGTTGGTTCATCACATAATCGAATACTTCTACATCACAGCCTGTTTTTGGACGGAGCTCATCCACGTAATGCGGATTGGGCAAGAACCGGACATCGAACAGAAGGTCAACATCTATTGGGGTTCCATATTTGAACCCGAAGGATAGTACATTAATAGTCAATGAAGAGGTTTGTTGTGTGTACTGCGTGACAATTTTTTCACGCAGTTGGGCCGGTTTCATCTGACTCGTATCGACGATCTGATGAGCGCGCCCTTTCATTTCCTGCAGCAATCTGCGTTCCGCATGGATCCCTTCCAACGGTGAACCATTCGGCGACAACGGATGGCGTCTGCGTGTTTCTTTATAGCGGGAAACAAGGGTTTGATCATTCGCATCCAAATACAGGATGTGGAAGGCAATGCCCTCTGTCTCATTTATGCTGTCAATCGCTTCTTGCAAGCTGTCAAAAAACTCGCGGCTGCGCAAATCGACAACCAAGGCAACTCGCTCAATCCCGCCGCCTGATTGTTTGATCAAATCCGCAAATTTGGGGATCAGAATGGGTGGCAAATTATCCACGCAAAAAAAGCCAAGATCTTCAAGGCTCTGTACGGCCACCGTTTTCCCAGCCCCGGACATCCCTGTGATGATCAGCAAATTAATCGCTTTGTTCTTGTTTTCTTCCATTCTCTATCCGCCTCCTCTGACCCTTCTTTAAGAATACCACAACGACAAGCGCAATCGAACAAGTTTTGTCATCCAACAAAATCTTGGCAATCTTATTTTGACAAAAAAATGGCGTGGCCGACGTTCCAGCCACGCAAATTGTTTATATAGATAAGGGGGTCAATTCATCGTAGTACCATCTTATCCCTTTTATATTTCACCAGTGTTACAAAACGATTAAGACATTGTGACATTTTCTTCTTTCAAACGCTCATCAAGCGCTTCTACATAGTGCTGTGCCGCTTGAGCAGCGATGGAGCCGTCGCCCGTAGCGGTAACAACCTGGCGCAGCATTTTTTCGCGTACGTCCCCTGCAGCGAAAATCCCTTTTACTTTCGTGCGCATGTTATCATCCGTCAATACATAGCCAGCTTCATTGGTGATGCCCAATCCACGTACGCTTTCAGTCAGTGGATCCATCCCTACGTAAATGAAGATACCGTTTGCCGCAAATTCTCTTTGCTCACCGGTTTTCACATTTTCCAGCAGCAGACTTTGCACGACATTTTCACCGCGAATTTCTTTGACTACTGTATCCCAGATCACTTCGATTTTTTCATTTTCGAAGGCACGCTTTTGCAGGATTTTTTGTGCACGGAATTCGTTGCGACGGTGAATGATGGTGACTTTGCTGGCAAAGCGAGTGAGGAACACCGCTTCTTCTACAGCTGAGTCTCCACCGCCAACTACAACCAATTCTTTGTTGCGGAAGAATGCTCCGTCGCAGACCGCGCAATACGAAACACCTCGACCGGACAGTTCTTTTTCACCCGGCACTCCAAGGAGACGATGTTCTGCACCTGTTGCCACAATGACGGATTTTGCGAGATATTCTTTATCACCGGCACGAACGATTTTGTACGGGTCGCCATCCACGATTTCCTTGATCTCGCCATAGGCGTACTCCGCTCCAAACTTCTGCGCATGCTCGAACATCTTGGTAGAGAGATCTGGCCCAAGGATATGACCAAAGCCCGGGTAGTTTTCAATCTCTTCCGTATTGGCCATTTGCCCGCCCGGAATTCCTCTTTCCAGCATCAAGGTGGACATATTGGCACGAGAAGTATATACGGCTGCAGTCATCCCTGCTGGTCCTGCTCCTGCGATAATGACATCATAGATCCTTTGTTGATCACTCATGCTCCACGCCCTCCAATAAAACAAACTTTTACTTTATACTTATTATAAAATTGTAATCGATTTAAATCAATACAGAGAGTGCTCGAATACACTTTGCCAAGGTCGCCAGAGAAACGTCATATTTTTCGGCTACATTAATTTGATTCAACTTAGCCTTTGCCATTTTCCCGTAGAGATATTCCATCGCCGCCAGCCATGCGCTATGTTTACGAATGCGAATCGGCTCTTTTGTGGAACGATATGCCTTCCATAATTGCAAGGACCATTCGCACAGAGCCGCTTGCTCTTCTCCGCTAAAATGCAGCTTGATCGCCCAGCTCACTTCATCTTCGTCCTCTTCAGCCGGAATGGAATCGCCTACCTCATACGGCAAGGCGGCTCCCATCTGCGCTAGCGCCAGCAGGGCAAGCTTTTGAAAATGGGGATCCTTGGTTTCCTTGCAAAATTGACGTACAGCCGCTTCCGCCTCGCTGTCACCGATCAAGCTCAACGTACGGAGCACGACCTGCTTTACATCGTCTTTGCCATGCTGCAACGCCCATAATAAGGAAGCGCGAATCATCGGATTGTCTTTAAAATCATCCGGGCATGACCAGTTCATTTTATCGGGTAGACTCTCCTGCTCCGGGTGAAAATAATGATAGGGAATCGTCATCGAACGTACCTGATCGTGTTCTTCTTTCATCCGTTGCAGATAATAGTCCGCAATGCCTGATTCCTGATCAAGCTGCTTCACTTTTTGCCACCAACGGACAGCTTGCTGACGACGATCCGTCATATAAGCAGAAATGGCGGCATAGTGGTAGGTACATACATCCTGGGCCACTCCCCTTTTCAGCATGCGTTGGTACAGGGAATACGCCTCTTCATGCTGCCCCAGCACGCCCATAGTCGTCGCTAATTTATACATATGTTCCAAATGCATGGGGGCCACCTTTTTTAAATGGGCCAGCAATTCCAGCAACGCAGCCGTTTGGTTCATATGAGACAGCAAGACAGCCAAATTGCAGAGTGCATGCAGATTGCCAGGCTCACGCTCCAAGGTCAGCTCGATCGTCTCCATGGCTTTCTCAAAATCCCCGACATAGTAGTACGCCAGGGAAAGATTGTTCCATGCTGGCATAAAGGTTTCATGCGTTTGCACGATGTCTCTCAGAATCTCAACAGCTTCTAAAAAACGGCCTTCCTCCAGGCAATTTCTCGCTTCATCATGACGCTGATATAGTTCATCCGCCCCCTTTTCCATAAAAAGGCGTGGCGGCATATCCAATTCAAAATAAATATAATCCAGCAATTCTTCCGCTTCCTCTGCATAGATGCCATGCTGGCTTTTTTGCAAATAGTTCGTCGCCATTTCTTCAGCCATCTGGTAATCCTCCAGGTTGGCATAGTTATTGGCTAAATAGAAATAGACATCTACCATTTGGGGATCGATATGATCCAGCACGTGGTGGAGAATATCATTAGAAGCTTCAAAACGTCCCATTTCTGCCAGCGCGCTGGCCAAATGACAATAAAAATGGGCGTTGTTCGGTTCCATATCTACAGCACGTTGAAAATAACGGAGTGCTTTCTCATAATCGTAGCGGTATAAGAGGCGCTGTCCACGCTCTATAAAAAAATGCGCATCACACATGAGGTCTACCACAGTTGTTTTTTTGTTTCTTTCACTGCTTTTCATACAACCTCCAATACTCTTAGGAGTCCTTCATGTATCGTATCAAATCCACCTAGTCGTCACAAGTCATATACGTTGTCAAAAGTGCTATCATCTGCATAAAGCAGGAAACACCACTTGCCGGTCGGCAAAGTGGTGTCGACTATGTGTATTGTCATGTTAAATGGAGCGGACGACGGGTCTCGAACCCGCGACCTTCGCCTTGGCAAGGCGACGCTCTACCAATTGAGCTACGTCCGCACAATGAATTGTCGGATACGTAATATGGTGAGCCATGAAGGACTCGAACCTTCGACCCTCTGATTAAAAGTCAGATGCTCTACCAACTGAGCTAATGGCTCTCTGCAAAAGGTGGCTCGGGACGGAATCGAACCGCCGACACGAGGATTTTCAGTCCTCTGCTCTACCGACTGAGCTACCGAGCCAGAAAAAAATGGCGGAGCTGACGGGACTCGAACCCGCGACCTCCGGTGTGACAGACCGGCGTGAACTCCAACTTCACCACAGCTCCATGTTTTTCATTTATGCAGTTAAAGGTGTTTTGTTTTGCACCTTCAAAACTGGATACGCAGCAATTTTTGCACAAGGACGTGCTTACGTCTGCGTTGCGACAGGACGTCGCGTCTTTAGCAGACGATCCGCAATATTGTTGTGGATAAGTCCTCGACCGATTAGTATTCGTCAGCTCCACGTGTTACCACGCTTCCACACCGAACCTATCAACCTCATCGTCTATAAGGGGTCTTACCAGCTTACGCTGTGGGAAGTCTC
>DASQNU010000204.1:0-10049 GCA_035644815.1 Bathyarchaeia archaeon
ATCCTGCTCGACCACGAACTCTTTCAAATGAACAGGAATGTTGACCAACGGCACATCTGATTGGTTATGATGCATGCCTCAATTCCCCCTATACCTTTTGTTGGAAGCGCTTTCTTTCCCATCATATCATAGCTTCCAAATTGTGAAAATGTGCGCACAATTGTTTCGATTTCCATGGTTACAGCAAAGGCATCCGATCGAGGATCAGATGCCTTTTTATGCTTTACTCCTTTTTTCGGCGCAGTTGGCTTTCCAGCATGACATTCATTAACAAATGGTCCTGCAGCGGGTCTTGCGGATCGGTCGACAGCAATGCTCCCACGGCGGCAATCGCGGAGCGGACGGTATGATACGAGTAAAAAGAATCGCGTTCATCCTGGTTCGACGGGGATAGATCAGAGATATCCTGGATCGGATATGGAAAATCGCTTTCTACCCCAGCACGATCCAAGACGATTAACGCTTGCTTGATGGCGATCAAAGCGGCACTAACACTGATTTTGTATTCTTGCCGTAAATGATCCCATACTTGAAAAGCGGATCGTTCCAACCGCTCCCCATCTGTACCGGTAATGATCCCGCTTTTCCGCCCTTCCTTCAGGAGCCAATCCACCAGAATGTCTTCTCTCGGTGGAAACGCAAAGACCTGTAGCGTCAACTCCAGCTCGGTCGGATGATCTTTCGCAAAACGGGCATGCGAAAGCGCCATTTCATACCTTCTCGATGGGTGTCCCGGAACGGTAACAAACACCGTTTGCCCACGGATCGCGGCAATTTGCAGCTTGGTACGAGCCGGGATACGCGCTTGTGGCGCTTTTTCCCGACGTATATTCCCCGGTATCAGTTCTTCACCAAATTGATGGTATTCCAGTGGTGAATCGATCCATGGAATTGGCTCTCGCCCAACGATTTCATATGTACCTGTAAAGGTGACCCATTCGCTCGGCCGCCCTTGAAAACGAATGAGAATGGCATGACGCTCCGCTTCAGGAGGCAGGTCCCCATCCGTCGGGGTCATCCTTTTATGTTCAACCAGCAAGCAATCGGACAATTGCAACCGTTGCAACAATTCACGTTTATTCACTTGTTCATAGCCAATCCGAAAGATGCGGTTTTTCATCAGCTGCCTCCTCTCGTCTCTAGTATGGTGCAAGGCCCGAGACTCCAAACACCCAAAATGACAAGACTATGGTATCCATACTCCTTAAAAAAGCGCCAGAAAACGACCAGCGGCTTCCCGTGGTGAGTCGGCCTTGGTGATGGCTGAAATGATGGCAACACCGTCAGCGCCAGCTTCCAGTACCATCGGAGCATTGTCAATGGTAATGCCGCCAATGCCGACGATCGGCAAGGAAGAACCTACCGCTTCTCTGATCTCTTTCAGACCTGCGGGACCAATCGGCTCGCCCGCGTCAGCTTTGGATGCGGTTGCGTACATGGCCCCAACCCCGATATAATCTGCCCCTTGATCCTGTGCCAACAGCGCTTCTTCTACAGTACCTGCAGATACGCCAATCAGCATGTCGGTCGACACCAAGGAACGAACCTGCGTCAATGCCATATCTTCCTGCCCGACATGAATCCCGTCTGCTTGCAAGCGAATGGCCATGTCCACATCATCATTGATAAAAAACAGAGCACCATGCTCCTTGCAGACGGCTTGCAGGTCAATCGCCAATTGCTCGCGTTCGTGATCTGCCAGCTTGCTTTTTTTATCGCGAAATTGCAGCACACCTGCCCCACCGGCCAACGCTTCACGTGCAATCTGGACGGTTTTTTCGGCGGAATAATCACAATCCTGGCTGCCCACGACAAAATAGACACGCAGCTGTTCTGCTAAATGCTCTCCACGTTTCATTGTTCCTTCTCCTTTGCATCCATTTCTCTGCGGTACGCTCTGGCAGCTTCCTCTGGATCGGGAGCTCCGGTTATCCCCGATAACACGGCAATCCCAGCGCATCCCGTCTGCATGACCTCCGCAGTCCGTTCCGGCGTAATGCCCCCGATCGCAATCACGGGAATCTCCACCTGCTTGACAATCTGAGCCAGTTCCTCGGTTCCACGAGGAATCAGCCCTGGCTTAGAAGCACTTGGGTAAATATGTCCATACAGCAAATAGGACACACCAATTTGTACGAAACTTTTTGCTTCCGACAAGGAATGTATGGAACATCCCATCAGTTGGTCTTTATGTAATAAGCTCTTCGCCAGTACTGGCGGCAAACTGTGGTAAGCCAGATGTATACCTTTACTATGTGCGGCTACGGCTACATCCACGCGGTCATTGACAATGATTTGAGACCTTGGAATGACTTCTGCCAGGGTTTCTACCCATTGGAGGATTTCTCGAGCAGTACGCTGTTTCTCCCGTATGTGCACAAAATCAACGCCGCCTTTGACTGCGGCACCTACAATTTCTGCAACCTGTTCAAGCGGCTGCTTGCCACTTGTGACTAGATGGAGGGTATTTGTCATCACCGCCATCTTTATCCTCCCAAGGCCTGCAGGCTCTCTTGCAGCCATTGTCCATTCTTGCTCGCTTGTTCATCTTGAGGCAAGCGGGAAAACATCTCTCGCAGCAGCTTGCGCAAAAAGAAGCTCTGTGCGGGCGAGACCAATAGTTCCACTTGCTTTGGAGGAACCGTTTCTGCTTGCAGCTTCTCCACACTGGCCAGCAATATTTGCGCAGTCTCTTCGGTTACCTCCTGTAATTCGGACTGCTGCTTCAACTCATCGTAGCATCCGTCAAACAAACGGCAAAGAATAAGAAACGCTTGTGTGGAAAGCGTTACTGTTGCATTATGTAAAGGTTGTGATGGATGTGTCATTTCGTTTGTCCTCCATTCCCTAGTAAGCTTTCGCTATTATATCATGCTTTTTGTCTTCTTCGTGATGTTGCGCAAACGAAAAAACCGCTGCAAGGCGCAACGGTTCTTCGCAAAGACACGGATGAATCAATTATCGGTCATTATTGGCACTGTTATAGTCGCGGATATTGGTGTTTTGATCATTCTTATCCACTGTTTTTCCGCGGTTTTTGGCCATATCCTTGCTATTGTTGTTTTTGCCCATACTCCCACCTCCTTATATTCAGTAGGTAGTGTGTCCAGGCTTTCAACTTTCAACCATAATTAGTGGCCAAGCATTTCCCTCAATTTTTGATCAACCCGCGGCCACTCTTCGTCAATAATGCTAAACATGACGGTATCTCGGATATATCCGTCCCGTACGTGCATGTGCTTACGCAGCACGCCTTCTTTTTGTGCGCCAATCCGTGCGATCGCTCGCTGCGAGTTCTCGTTGCGCGCATCTGTCTTGATTTGCACGCGCACACAACCCAGCTGTTCAAAGCAATGACGCAGCAGCAGCCATTTGCACTCTGTATTGACGGCTGTTTTCCAGACACTCGGGGTTAACCATGTACCGCCAATTTCCAAGCCTTGATCGATTTTGGAAATGTTCAGAAAGCGTGTATTGCCGATGATTTTGTTCTGTTCCTTCAGGAAAATCGTAAAAGGCAGATCCTTGCCTGCTTGCCGTAATTGCAGCAGACGCTCTACATAGTTCGTTGCGTCTTCTTTTGTCTGTATGAAATCCGAGGTATACCGCCATATTTCCTCATAGCGTCCCGCTTCCCAGATCCCATCTATGTGGGACCGATCCACCGGAACCAAACTCACATGATTTCCTTCCAATCTAACATCTTCCACATGAAACATGGTTTCCATCCTCTCCGTCGTCTGTTGGCAATTTTTTACCAAATCATAAGGAGTGAACGGAAACCTGTCAAGTTTTTATCCTTCTTCATTAATAATTACTTTTTTGCCCCGCATTTTTAACAGCATCGGGATTACTAGCCACAGAACGGCAATCACGAGGAACGTCGCCGAAATTGGCTTGTTGATAAATACCATGAAATCTCCGTTCGAAGTGGTTAACGCTCGTCTCATGTTATTCTCGATCATTGGCCCAAGCACCAGACCCAATACAAGCGGTGCCAACGGGAAATCGTTTTTCGCCAGATAATAGCCGGCGATCCCACAGATCAGCAAGAGAATCAAGTCAAAGGTGCTTACTTGAACCGCGTAAACGCCGAACACAGAGATCGCGATAATCATCGGCAGCAAGAATTGGCTTGGTGTGTCAATAATTTTCGCGAATACTTTGACCAGCGGCATGTTCAACAGCAAGAGCATCACGTTACCAATAAACATGCTGGCAATCAAGCCCCATGCAACTTGTGGGTGATCCGAAAAGAGCAGCGGCCCCGGTTGAACATTGTACATCAGCAGGGCTCCCATCAGGATGGCGGTCGTACCTGAACCGGGAATCCCCAATGTCAAGAGCGGAACCATCGCTCCGCCAGAAGCACCGTTATTCGCGGACTCCGGACCGGCAACGCCCTCGATTGCTCCCTTACCGAAACGTTCTGGATGTTTGCTCAGCTTTTTCTCCATGATATAGGAAAAGAATGAGGCCAGTGTAGCACCTGCGCCGGGAAGCACCCCGATGAAGAAACCAAGCAGGGATCCGCGCGCGATCGGAGCGGCACTGTCTTTCAAATCTTTGCGCGTTGGCAGGACGCGTCCCACGCGGATGACATCCTGGGCTCCCCCATTGCCTTCCATGATCGTCTTAAATACTTCCCCCAGCGCAAAAAGCCCTACAGCAATCGTTAAAAATTCAAGTCCTTGGTATAAATCCGGAATGTCAAACGTAAACCGGGCAACGCCGGAGACACTATCGATCCCGATCGTAGCCAACAACAGACCGAAAATGGTCATAATGAGTGCTTTTGTCATGGACTTGCCGCCCAAACCACTGACTGCGCACAGCCCTAACACCATCAGCGAAAAATACTCGGCCGGTCCAAAGGAAAGCGCAACTTCTGCCAAAGGCTGTGCTAAAAAGACAAGTGCAATAAGTGCAACAAGACCTGCAAAGAAAGATCCGATCGCAGCGATCGAGAGTGCTGACCCGGCCCGCCCTTGCTTAGCCATCTGATAACCGTCTAAGGTGGTTACGACAGAGGATGATTCCCCAGGTGTGTTCAGCAAAATGGAAGTAGTCGATCCACCGTACATCGCACCGTAATAAACACCTGCCAACAAGATGATGGCGCTCGCAGCCGCTTCCTCAGGGGTGGAACCGCTTGTCAACGACGATGTTACAGGAAGCAGCAAGGCCACTCCGCTCATCGGTCCAATCCCCGGAAGGACACCCACCGCTGTACCGATCAATACGCCAATAAACGCATACAGGAGATTATGCCATTGGAGGGCTACCAGAAAGCCATCACTCAAATATTGTAATGCCGACATGCCATTCCCTCCCTTACAAGCCTAACCAGGTTGGCCAACCTGGCAGTGAGCCATCTAAAATTTCTACGTACATGCCGTATACCGCACCGGTGAATAAAATGGCCACGAGTGCTGATTTCCACCATGTTTTGTTGCCCATCACCTGAAAACCTACAAATAAAAAGAGAGACGTGCTGATGATATATCCTAAGTCCTCTAGGAAAAAGGCGTACAGCAATGTCGCGAACACCATAATCAGGAAGCGCTTGAGATTGCTTGGTGTCTCCTCTTTTCCCTGCTCCTGATAACTACGTGTCTCAAACATCAGGCGGACACTGAGTAAAATTAAGATGATTCCCAAAATGAGCGGGAATAAATTCGGACCTACCTGACTTCCATAAGCGCTCTCCGCAATGCTTCTGCTGCTTACTACAAAAAAAGCGCCAATCGCCGCGAAGACTACACTCGCATAACGGTCAAACGTCTTGTTCATCGTTCCCCTCCTACAGTTGAAGCGTTTGGAAAGAAGGAAGGAGAGGGTAGCCCTCTCCTCGTTCTTTACTTGGCCATCCCGAGAGATGCCAGAAGCTCTTTCACCAATTTGTCTTGTTCATCGAGGAAGGCGGTGAAGGCAGCTGAGTCTTTGAATTCACTTTCCCATGCGTTTGCAGCCAATTCCTTTTTCCATGCTTCATGCTCGGAAAGCGCTTTTAATTTTTCGTCCCAATAAGCTTTTGCATCAGCTGGCATATCTGCTGGTCCGAAGACACCGCGCCAGATCGTAAATTCAGCATCAATTCCTTGTTCTTTAACAGTCGGCACGTCTTTCAGGTCGCCGCCCAGTCGTTCTGTCGATGTTACACCCAATACGCGAACCTTGCCGGCTTTCAAGTACTCACCCACACCGGAAGCGTCGGTCGCAATCATGTCTGCGTTTCCACCAAGCAGTGCCGCAATTGCTTCGCCGCCACCATCATAGGACACATATTTCACGCTTTTCGGATCGATTCCGTATTTCGCTGCAGGAAGCACTGCTACCAGGTGGTCCATGGAACCTGGCGCCGATCCGCCAGCTACGGTAATGGAACTTGGATCCGCTTTGATTGCGTCCAGCAAGCTTTTCAGATCTTTATAAGGTGAATCCGCTTTCACAACTAAAGCACCGAAATCTTTCGTTAATTGTGCCAACGGTGTTACTTCACGATAGCCAAACGGGCTGTTGCCTTCTTTTTTGTTGTTGTTGATCAAAATCGGAGGGGAGCTTACAAACAGCTTGTAGGCATTACCCTTATCTTTCGTCGCATACTCGGAAATGAAGACGACACCGCCGCCGCCCGGCTTGTTCTCAACCGTGATGGTTTGATCCACCAGCTTGGATTCCATCAGCACTTTGCTGACGGAGCGTGCAGTTTTATCCCAGCCGCCGCCCGCACCTGATGGAGCCACCATGATCAATGGTTTTTCCGGATAAGTGGAGCCACCAGATGTGCTGGCAGGTTGCGATTGGTTGCCGCCCGCATTCCCGCCGCCGCCACAGGCAGTCAAGCTAAGCAGTACGAAAGTCGATAAGGCCATGAGCAAACTTTTCTTCTTCATCTTTATATCCCCCTTTTGAAAGCGCATTCATCTTGTGTGTTAAAGGTATCACGTTGCTTTCCGGAAATATAGTTTTTGCACATAAGCCTTATTAGTGACATATCGCACATTTTGTTCATAAAGTTCACATGATCGTCATACTTTTCGCAAGCTCTTGTATTTCCGCTCTGGTCGCCCTACCGTACCGTAAACCAAATCGGCGCGGACTTGCCCAATCTCCACCAAATACTCCAAATAGCGGCGAGCTGTCGTTCTGCTTGCGCCAATCAATTTCCCTAGATCTTCGGCCGTAATCCCCTGCTCCTCATACTGATCAAGTGCCGCCGTCACCTTGTCCAGCGTTAACTGGTCGATTCCTTTTGGCATATAAAGGGCAGCTTCTTTTTGCTTTGCAGGCTGAAATCCGCGTCCCATCAAGCGATCGATCTCCTCTTGCTCAACCGGACCAGTTTTCGCTTTTTGCCAAAAATACGTCCGGTAGCTTTCCATGCGTTCTCGGAATCTCTCGAAGATCAGTGGCTTGACGATATAATCGTACACGCCGCCACGCATCGCTTCATAGACCATTTCAACTTCTTTGGCAGCCGTGATCATGACGATGTCCACATCCCGATAATGCTGACGAATATGCCACACCAGATCGATCCCCTGCATGTCCGGCAAATAGACATCAAGCAGGATCAGATCCGGCTGACTGACGCTGAGCAGTTCTTTCGCTTCTTCCCCATTTGTAGCTGTGGCAATAACCGAAAAGCCTTCGATTTTTTCTAAAAACTTGCGATTGATATCGATAATCCGCACATCATCCTCGATGATAAAAACCTCGATTTTTCTCATTTCGCCCCTTTTCCTCCCTTTGGAATGGAAATGGTAAACAAAGCTCCTCCCAGCTCGCTTTCACCGACTAAAATATAACCGCCCATTTCCTCGATCATCGTTTTTACCTTTGCTAAGCCGATTCCTCGGTCGTCCCCCGTTTTCGTGGAAAAGCCATACTGAAAGATCTGTTCCTTCAACGCTTCCTCCACTCCATTTCCAGAGTCCTCTACCTCTATCAGCAGTTCTTCTCCCCGATCGGACAAGTAGCACTCCACCCGTTTTTCCTCCGATTTGCTTGCGCAGACTGCTTCAAATGCATTTTGGATTAGATTCCCCATTAAAATGAGGATCTTCTGACGATCAATCGCCGGCGGCAGCTGACCCAATTGACTGTCCGGCTGCACGGAAAATTCGATTTTCAGTTCCCTTGCCCGGTTATGCATGCCGATGAGCATTGCCCCAATCAAAGGATCCGGGATCTGCTTGGCTAAAAATCCGATAAACTCCTGCTGCGACGATGTCTCGGTCGTGATCAGTTCGATCGCTTCCTGAATCGATCCTAGCTGCAACAATCCGGAGATGGTATACAGGAGATTATGGAACTCATGGGTTTGCGCTCTTAATGCTTCCCCATAACGCTTCGCTTGTGACAGCTCCTCCGTCAAACGATCCAGCTCGGACTTGGTCCGGAAACTACTTACAACGCCAATTACTTGTCCATCGACCTTGATCGGTACGCGGTTGGCCAGAATATCTTTCCCCGCAATGGTCGATTCACGATCCAACTGTTGTTCCCCAGTCTGAAGCACTTCCTCCATCCTGGTATCTGGAATCCACTCCTTGATCGGCTGATTGATAATGGCTTCTTTTGATGGCAATCCAAGTATGCTGGTCGCCGCCTTATTCGCCATCGTGATTCGCCCATGACGGTTGATGGCAATGATTCCCTCACGGACGGATTCCAGTATCGCATTACGCTCCACAAATAACGCACCGATTTCCTCCGGCTCCAAGCCGAAAATGGCGCGCTTCAGCCTCCTGCTTAACCAGATGGCTCCGAGAATGCCAAACAGTACTGATACAATCACGACAAAGATCACTTTTTCCCGGTATTCCGCGATCGCCAAAGAGATGTCCTCAAGCAGAAACCCGACAGACACGATTCCAATGACTTGCCCGGTATCGTCAAAAATGGGTACTTTCCCTCGCAAGGAAGGTCCCAGACTGCCGACGGCCTTGGAGACGTAGGACTTCCCATGAACCAGAGCGAGATCATTATCGCCCCCTACCATCGACTTTCCGATGCGATTGGGCACTGGATGGGCGTAGCGGATTCCGTTTTTATCGCCTATCACGACATATTCGGCTTCCGTTTGTATTCGTACGGTTTCCGCGATCGGCTGCAGGATGGCTGACGGATTGTTCGTAAACATGGCTCCCTTTACCTGCGGCATGGTTGCCACAATTTTGGCGACCTGGAGCGCACGCTTACCTACCTGATCTTCAATTGAGTTGGCTATGATCGTATAAAATATCATCCCGATAGCACTTATAATTCCTACAATGAGAAAGGTTAAGAGCAGGATCATCCGGCTTTGCAGCGTCAAGCGTCTTTGTTGCAACATCTTAGCCCTCCTTTCAAACGTTAAAGCGCATACATAATAGTTACATACTAGCTCAACACATGCCTAGAAGAAAAGAAAAACTAGAAGTAGAAGTGCGTTCGGTAGAGGAGAAAGGGATGAAATGTATGACAGAGGTGACTTTTTCATATGCATACCAATTTACGTTCCATCATCGAACAGCTCCGTCGTGAAGGAAGCTTACTGTAATAGAAGCACACCGGTCGATCCCATCTCGAGCAGGCGGAAATTCAAATGATCATTCACCCCCGGAGCGATCGCCGATTTCGGGGGTTTTTGTATATGAAAATATTGCATGAACATTCTGTCATTACTCCTTTTATCGTCCAATATACTTAAGCATCTTGGCTGTCAGACAAACGGTACGATTGTCTGAGACCAATCCATGACAAAAGGAGGGAATCATGCTATGAAGTCACAAGTCGAGGTGGATGGCATTGTCACGCTTACCGCAGAAGGCGAAAACCTGATCAAAGACAGCCCTTTATACAATGAAGGTCTAAGGCCGACCACCCAGGCCGAGCATCACTGGACTTCCTATAACTTTGCCAGTCTCTGGATCGGGATGTCCATCTGTTTGCCTACCTTTTCGATGGCAGCGGGACTCATCTCCCTGGGAATGAACTGGTGGCAGGCGATCGGAACGATTATTTTAGGAAATCTCATTGTTCTTATTCCTATCTTACTTAAT
>DASQNU010000205.1:0-4803 GCA_035644815.1 Bathyarchaeia archaeon
CCATACCAGGTGCGTACGGGATCATGGCCAGAGCTGCGTACACAAATCGAGCCGTTTCTCACGGGCATGCAACCTTCATCGGAGTCATAAGATGAAAGCAATAGTCTTGTGAGGATTTAGGTGATAAAATATATGCTGTGGAAAAACGGATGCCTGTTCTTTTTGTCGATCGTTGTGGCATGTTGCTTGACTGGATGCGGAATCGACAGTCACCTGCAAAATGCTGTGAAGGTGGAAGACCCGTTCTCGGCAGAAAACGAGGACAATTTCACCGGCATGATCGTGACGTATTTCAGCTTGTCAATGGGCGAAAGCACGTTGGTGCGCTTCCCTAATGGTAAACATATGCTCGTCGATACAGGGGCAGCCCAGGATGTTAAGACCTTGCTTGGGCTTTTGGCAGAGAGGAAGGTCACCAAGCTTGATTATGTGATTATAACCAATGATCAGCCCGAACAAGCAGGTGGCTTTCCTTATTTAGCCGAATCGCTGCAAATCGATACGGTCATGCTGCCCAAATTGACAGAAGAAACGGTTCGTCAGGTAGTACCGATTAAAAATGACAAAAAATTGATCCCTCTGTCCAAAGGGGATCAAATCGGGCTGGATAAGGACATATCCATGACCATTCTGCATCCGAGCGAAAATTTGTTTTTATCCCCGCAAAATAATTCACTTGTATTTCTGCTCAAGCAGGGGAACATCCGGTTTTTTTTCGCAAGCGCGATCGGAGAGGATGCCGAGCAGCGCCTGATCGAGCAGGATGGAAAAAACCTGAAGGCCGAGGTGCTGAAAGTAGCTTCCCAAGGCAGCAATCAGGCTTCATCACAGCCGTTTCTTTCCCTCGTTGATCCGCAGGTAGCTGTGATTGAGACGGGGAAATCGCGAGCGGAGATGAAAACAAGCCAGGAAGAGATCCTCGAAAGACTCGGGGAATCTTGGGCAGAAACGTACATAACCAGTCAAGATGGAACGATCACGATCCTATCCAATGGCAGTGATTATCGTGTATTAAAGGGGAAACGAAATTGAGGGGGTAAAGGAGACAGTGGCCAAGACGGAAAAAATCTCAGAAGCTGTCGTCCGACGTTTGCCGATCTACCTTCGCTATCTGTCTCACCTTCAGCAGATGGGGGTAACTACGGTATCCTCCCAGCAAATGGGAAAGACGCTAGATTTCAATCCAGCGCAAATCCGTAAAGATCTCTCTGCTTTCGGCGATTTTGGTAAAAAGGGAATCGGGTATGATGTCAACTATTTGATTGATAAGATTCGCCATATTTTAAAGCTTGACCAAATGATCCATGTCGCTCTGGTGGGAGCGGGACATTTGGGACATGCTATCAGTAATTACAACGCCTATTTGAAAGACAACATGAGAATTGTGGCAATCTTTGATGTTGATAAGCGAAAAGTAGGTAAAAAAATTGCGGGTATCGAAGTGCAATCGATAGATGATTTGCAACGCGTCGTAACGGAGCAAAACATTCGTCTGGCGATCATCACCGTACCGGCAAAAGCGGCTCAGGAAGTAGCCGATCAACTCATCGATGCCGGAATCGAAGGCATTTTGAATTTTGCGCCGGTTACTCTCCGTGCGGCAAAGGATGTCAAAATCGATTATGCAGACGTGACCTCCAGCCTGCAAAGCTTGGCCTATTATCTTAA
This sequence comes from Bathyarchaeia archaeon, assembly GCA_035644815.1. GTDB lineage: Bacteria > Bacillota > Bacilli > Brevibacillales > Brevibacillaceae > Brevibacillus_F. The sequence continues at coordinate 1,669 of DASQNU010000205.1, forward strand.
CTGAATGGAGAATAGAAAAAATGAAGACAATCATTACCCATGCAACGATCTTGACCGTGAACGAACAGGATGAAGTCATTCGTGACGGGGCAGTTGCTTTTGAGGGAGACAAGCTGATCTATGTCGGACCTACACCAGTTGACGTTTCTGGCTATGACGAGGTCATTGACGGGAAAGGAAAATATGTATTGCCAGGCTTGATCAATACACATGGCCACGTAGGTATGTCACTCTTGCGCGGTTACGCTGATGATTTGCCATTGCAGCAATGGCTGCAGGATAAAATGTGGCCGTTGGAAGCTCAATTTACGGCTGATCATGTGAAATGGGGCACTTATTTATCCATCATCGAGATGATCCGTACCGGTACGACGACGTTTGTAGATATGTATGATCACATGGATGAGGTAGCCAAGGCTGTGACAGAGTCGGGGATGCGTGCTCGCTTGTGCCGTGGTATGATCGGTCTTTGCTCGGAAGAAGAGCGTCAGCAGAAATTACGGGAAGCAACTACCTTTGCGCAAAACTGGCATAATCAAGCAGATGGGCGCATCACGGTGATGATGTCACCCCATGCACCATATACATGCCCGCCGGAATTTATTAGCCAGATCGTGGAAAAGGCTGTGGAACTGGATCTGCCGATTCACATTCACATGTCCGAGACGCGCTTTGAGGTTGAGCAGAATGTCAAGGATTATGGCGTACGCCCTGTCGCTCATCTGGAAAATCTCGGCGTATTCAACCGTCCGACATTGGTTGCTCATGCGGTGCATCTGACGGATGAAGAAATCGAGATTTTGGCAAAATACGATGTAAAAGTATCTCACAATATTGTCAGCAATCTCAAGCTTGCCAGCGGAGTAGCGCCGTTGCCTAAATTGCTTGCGGGCGGAGTCAGCGTATCGTTGGGAACAGACAGTACGGCTTCCAACAACAATTTGAATCTGTTTGAAGAAATGAAGCTAGCTGCGATCCTGCATAAAGGGGTTAACTTTGATCCGGTAGCAATTCCTGCCGAAGAAGCACTGCGTTTGGCCACTCGCTATGGTGCGGATGGGGTATTCCAAGCAGATAAACTGGGTTCCTTAGAGGTTGGAAAACAAGCGGACTTGATTATCCTTGATGCGAATCAAGCACATTATCATCCGGCACACAACCCCATTTCACACGTGGTATATGCGGGCAATGGACGCGATGTGACCGATACGATCGTGGCAGGTCGCTTTATCATGCGCAACCGTGAATTGCTGACTGTTGACGAAGAACGTGTCATTTATGAGGCCAATCAAATGTTTGCTACGTTGAAACGGTAAAAGGTCTCCTGCCCTAAGACAGGAGAGAAGTGCAGTACAGGTGTAGGTAGCGTATTTTTGAAGCTATTTACTGACTTGCTTGCTCCTCGCGCCACACTTTGGTCAAGGAAGTGTGGCGAAAAGACAGGGCGGTGGTGGTGGGGAACGTTCTCAGCGGTGAGGATAGTCCTGCCCAGGATGCGCGGTATTCCTGAAGCAATAACCCTGCTGCATCAGGAGATGTCGTCACCTTCGACAGTTTCACGCGCTCACCTCCTTGGGGTGTATCTGTAGTATGACCGATGGGCCTGTCACTATGTTTAGTAAGATTTCCGTGTTGTTCTAAAACCTTCCCATTTCTCATAAAGTAGTAGCAGGTTTAGGTCTGCCAAGCCTATGGCAGAGCCTGCAAAAATGGGACGGGGAGGTTTGGCAAATGGTGATCCGCCCGCGACAATTATGGCTGCTGGTGCCGTTCTTCATCGGACTGTTTTTTCTAGGTGCGGCATTTGCCATGTTGCAAGACAAGCATGCAGACCGGCAGGATGGACTGCCGGTTATTGATGTTCAGGAGCGCGCCTGGAAAGATCGTGACATGATTGCGGAGCTAATCGAGCCGATGCAAAAGGGGAAGGTCCCTTTTACGGTAAAATGGAATCAGGACTGGCTGTCCGGCTATTTTCAAGGGGAAGGCTTTGATTTGAAAGGAAAGCTTGGCGGAAAGCAAGTGGCATTAAACCGCAACAATCAAGTGTTGAATGTCTTGATTGACGGGAAAAAGCAAGATCCGTTGTTATTGCCGTATGCCATGTATACTCCTTATGAACATGCGATGCTCATCAAGGGGCATCTTTCCTCCATTGAACCGCTGCCGATCGTGGATCAAGGGAAACCGGGTCTCCTCGGCTATCAGTTGAACCTGCCAAACGAGGATGTCAGGGAGATTCTCGCCTTATGGCTGGGTCCGTCCTTTCCGACAAAAGAAACATTGGAAAAGATGGACAGGCAGGTTTCGATTCAATACCAATTCTGGTATGATTCCAATACGAAGCAATTGCGGCAAATGGTGGTTCAGCTCTCCTTGGATGGGAAGAACGGAAGCAAGCAAGATCAACTTACATTTTTTCTGTAAAGGCAAAGGAGTTTCGAAAACGTGTATGTACGTATAGGAATTGTTGCATTGTGTGTGGTTCTCCTGGGGTTTGCCCTGGTCTACGATCTTGCCTCAAGCGTAGTCGCCGACAAACGTTCATTGGAAGAACAAGGACGCCAGTGGGCGATGGAAAGAACCAGTATAACGCAAGTGGATGAGGTTGTTGAATATCGGGGAAAACAGGCATATACCGTTGTATTGGGAAAAAACCAAATGGGGACACCTGTAATCGCGTGGATGACAGCCGACCAAGTCATTTTTGATACCATGGATCGCGCTGTTACCAAGGAAAGCGTGATGACAGCATTAAAGAAAGGGTACCCCGGCACGCAAATTCAGCATATTGTACCCGGCATTGATGGGGACCGCCGCTTTTGGGAAGCCGCTGTTCTTGATCAGGAAGGGAAGTATCATTATATCCACTATGACTTTTACACGGGCCAAATCCTTAAGTCCTATGTGGTGCGGCCTGCATAAACCAGCCTTTCCGAATGAGGAAAGGCTTTTTTTTTGGAAACAACTACATTCAGAGATTGCGCTCTAGATATGCTATACTCGTAATCGTTCAGAAGTTGATAGACGTTCGGTATAGCAAGGAGGGAAACAGATCATGCAAACCCGAAAAAAACCGTTGACGATCATGCTCTCGCTCATCGCTACGCTTACGCTTTTATTCGGCGGTTGGTA
>DASQNU010000206.1:0-27678 GCA_035644815.1 Bathyarchaeia archaeon
TCCCCACTCGAACCAACCAGTAATTCCGCACATAGAAGATCATTCCTTCCTTCAAGCAATCACAACATAGCACATGGTATGCAAAAAAATGGGCGGAATTGTCTGTCCGCTTTGTAAGCAAACTGCTAAACGAGGAAAAAAGGATTCTGGCTGTCTTTTTTTGAATAATAGAATGATTCACTCTATGCAAAGCGAAAAGCGGAGGACACTCGTTGGAAACCTTAACCTTGATCATGATCGAGCGGATGGGCAGTCTGCTCGTGCTTACCTTCATCTTGACCCGCATCCCCCTTTTTCGGCAGCTATTGGATCGGGAAGTCCGTTTTCATACCGCGATTACCTTTTCCCTGCTGTTTGGATTGTTTGGCATAGCAGGTACTTATGCAGGTGTTGTCGTCAGAGGTACCGAGCATGTCCCATCCTTTTGGATCTTTCCGCTGCAATCCGGTGAAGTGCTTGCAGGCTCCAGTCTCGTGGGGGTGGTGATTGGCGGGTTGTTGGGCGGGCCTGTCGTGGGGATAGGAGCAGGGGTCATCACTGGGGTGCATCTCTACAGCCTCGGTGGCATGACCGCATTGGCAGGGGCGCTGGCGGCACCGACGACAGGGCTGTTGGCAGGATTTGTTGCCCGGTTTTTTACCGAGGAGCGGGTTATTTCTCCTGCGAAATCGTTGTTCATTGGAATGTTTGCGCCCATTTTGCAAATGGGGCTGATCCTCATATTCTCCACTCCGGCGGAAGCGGCGCGTGATGTGGTCAACGTGATCGGCATTCCGATGGTATTGACGAACAGCATCTCTATTGCGATCTTCACCACCATGATCCGCGTTGCCTTGAAAGAAGAGGAGCGTTCCGCCGCTTTTGAGGCAGAGCGTGCGTTGAAAATCGCTGAGTTGATTCTCCCACATCTGAAGCTGGGCTTGAATCCGCAGACAGCCCAAATCGCGGCAAGGATCCTGTTGAAGGAACTGAAGGCAGCGGCGGTGGCGGTGGCGGATACGGAGCAAATTCTTGCGCATATCGGGATGGAAGCCGATCACCATCTGCCGGGTGAAAACATACAAAGTCCGCTGGCCAGGCGGGCCATTCAGACGGGAAACGTGCAGGTAGGTCTGGGGAAAGAGCACATCAACTGTGGAAATCCTGCATGTGGGCTAGGCGCAATCCTCATCGTCCCGATCTCGCAGGCGGGGCAGACGATCGGCATCTTCAAGCTGTATTACAAACGCCCGCAGCAGATTCGCAAGGTAGAAGAAGTGCTGGCGAAAGGCTTGAGCAATCTGATCTCGAATCAGTTAACGCTGACAATGGCAGAGCGTATCACCACCCTGATGAAGGATGCGGAATTGCGCATGCTGCAAGCCCAAATTCATCCCCATTTCTTGTTTAACACACTCAATTCCATTGTTACCTTGATTCGGATCAATCCGGATCTGGCCAGACACATGACGATCCAGTTGAGCGTATTTTTACGGTTGAATTTGAAAATGCTCTCCTCCCAACTGATCCCGATTTCTCAGGAGTTGAGCCATTTGAATGCGTATCTGGAGATCATTCGCATCCGCTTTGAAGAGCAATTTACGGTGGAATGCCAGGTGGAGCCTGGAATCGAGCATGCTCTCATTCCCCCTGCCACCTTTCAGCCGTTGGTCGAAAACAGCATTCAGCATGGTTTGCGGGAAAAAACCAGCGGCGGGAAAATCCGGATCTCTTTGGGCAGGAGACAGGGCTGGATCGAGGTGAATGTGGAGGATAATGGCGTGGGGATCGATCCGAAGCTGCTGGATAAGCTGGGGGATAATCCGCAAGCGGGCACGGAAGGAAACGGCATCGGCGTGTACAATGTCAATCAGCGCCTCGTGAGCTTGTTTGGCTCAGAGTCAAGGCTGCAGTTTGCCAATCTTCCTGCGGGCGGCTGCCATATCCGCTTCCGTCTGCCGCTCGACAACACAATGAAAAGGGGAGAAGAAATCAGATGATCCGGGTACTGATTGCGGAAGACGAACGACTGGCAAGGGAAGAGCTTTCCTATTACCTTTCCCAGGAAGCGGATATCGAGCTGTTGCCTTGTGCCGTTAATGGCAGAGAGCTGCTGGAAAAAGTGGAGGAGTTTGTGCCCGATGTCGTTTTTCTAGATATAAAAATGCCCGAAATGGAGGGTGTGCAGGCGGCAAGAATGCTCTCTTCCCGTAAACAGCAGCCGTTGATTGTTTTTTGCACAGCTTATGAAAATTATGCGCTCGATGCGTTTTCATTGAATGCAGTGGATTATTTGCTGAAACCTACCGAACCGCATCGCTTGAAGGAAACATTGCAGCGGATTCGCAAGCGCCTGCATGATTCTGCTCAAGGAAGCATCAAAGAGACGGGAATGACAACGGGCGCGGCAGCGAAGGTAACGAAACTGCTGCTGGAGGAGCAAAACCGGTTTGTTGTCATTGAACCCGAAACCATTCTGTATGCCGTTCGTGACGAGCGGGTCATTCAAATACACACGCTGCAAGAAACGTTTACCTCCAAGATGACGCTGCAGCAGCTGGAGGAGAAGCTGCATTCCTATCCCTTTTTTCGCACGCATCGCAGCTATCTGGTCAATCTGCAGTATGTGGCTGAGCTGGTCCCCTGGTTCAACGGTGCATACAATCTGAAGCTGAAGACAGGCAGGCCGACGCAAATCCCTGTCTCCCGCTCGTATGCGCGTGAGTTGTTGAAGCGTTTGGAGGGTACCGGCCATTAACATACTCAAGCGTTTTTTTAAACCATTCATACATTATCTGCGACATCATGCGCGCATCTTCCCCAATTTTTCGAACATTCCCTTTATAATCAAAAGGAAGCGCTTTCATTTGTGCTTTTTTGGATTAAGATGATAGGGAGGTATCCGTTATGGCGCAGTTTTCTTCTTCGGCAAGAGAAACCAAAAAGCAAACGGCGATCGACTATGCAGCCATCGCCAGATCGTCGAAGTTTCAACAGCTGGTGCAAAAGAAAAAGGCATTTATTCTTCCGTGGTCCATCTTCTTCTTTGTATTTTACTTTCTTCTCCCCATCATGACCTCGTATTCCAAGGTATTGAATACGCCAGCGATCGGAGCCATTACATGGGCGTGGGTATTTGCATTTGCCCAGTTTATCATGACGTGGGCACTCTGTATCATCTATACCAAAAAATCAGTGAAGTTCGATCAGGTCGTCGATGAGATCAAGCAAGAAGCAAACGGAGGGAATCGCGAATGAATGTAACCGCATTTATCCTGTTTTTAGCTATTGTGGCGATTACTCTGTGGATCACCTTCTGGGCAGCCAAACGGACGAAAAGCACCAGCGAATTTTACACAGCTGGCGGCGGGTTAACCGGATGGCAAAATGGCCTTGCCATTGCCGGGGACTACATGTCGGCAGCCTCTTTCCTCGGTATCGCGGGGATGGTCGCCTTGTCCGGATTCGACGGATTCTTTTACAGTATCGGCTTCCTCGTAGCTTATCTGGTGGTGCTGTATCTCGTTGCTGAACCGATGCGCAATCTTGGAAAATATACGATGGCCGATATGATCGCCGCGCGTTTTGATAATAAAAAAGTGCGCGGTGTAGCGGCTTTGAATACAATCACGATCTCCATTTTCTACATGATCGCCCAGCTGGTAGGGGCGGGGGCGTTGATCAAACTTCTGCTCAATCTGGAGTACACCACTTCGGTGCTGATCGTCGGGGTGCTGATGACGGTATACGTTGTATTTGGCGGAATGACGGCGACGAGCTGGGTGCAAATCGTCAAGGCGGTTCTGCTCATGGGCGGTACGTTGATCATCTCCCTGATCGTGTTTGCCAAGTTCGGCTTTAGTGTGACGAATATGTTTGAGCAAGTGAAGACGGCTACTCCTTTGGGCGAAGGCTTCTTGAATCCGGGTAATAAGTTTAAAAATGGACTGGATACGATTTCGTTGAATCTGGCGCTCGTGCTCGGTACAGCCGGCTTGCCGCATATCCTGATCCGCTTCTTTACGGTAAAGGATTCGCAAACGGCCCGCAAATCGGTTGTCTATGCTACCTGGATTATCGGGCTCTTCTATGTCATGACCATCTTCCTTGGCTTTGGTGCAGCTGCATTTGTAGGTGCTGACGCCATTCTTGCGCAAGATAAAGGCGGTAATATGGCCGCTCCGTTACTGGCGCAAGCGATTGGCGGAGACTTCCTGTTTGCCTTTGTTTCTGCAGTCGCATTCGCTACGATCTTGGCGGTTGTAGCCGGGCTGGTGTTAACGGCAGCATCTGCTTTCGCTCACGACTTTTACAGTCATATCGTGCGTAAAGGCAATGCAACGGAAAAAGAACAAATGAAGATGGCAAAATGGGCATCGGTCGGAGTTTCGCTGATCTCCATCATCCTGGCGTTGTTTGCGCAAAAATTGAATGTGGCGTTCCTGGTTGCCCTTGCTTTCGCAGTAGCAGCCAGCGCGAATCTGCCAGTGATCATCTTCACGATTTTCTGGAAACGGTTCAATACCACCGGAGCTGTAACAGGTATGCTGGTTGGTCTTTTTAGCGCCCTGTTCCTGGTGGCGATCAGCCCGAATGTATGGTCTCCGGAAGCAGGGAAGGCGATTTTAGTGGGAGATCCGCTTATCTCCTTGACCAACCCGGGAATTATTTCGATCCCGCTTGGCTTTATCGCCGCTTACCTGGGAACCCTTTTCTCGAGCAAAAGAGAGGATGCCAAGTATGAAGAGATCCTCGTCCGTGCCAACACGGGGATCCAAGAGGGGTAATCGATTAAAAGCAGGAATACAAGAAGCAGCTGGAGAAAAAACCTTCAGCTGCTTTTTTTCGTTATTTCAATCTTGATTCTGGGGGGAACCGATGAATGTAACCACTATCATTTTCTTCCTGGCCGTTGTGATCGGCACACTGGCTATTACGTACTCGGCAGCCAAGCGGACGATCAATCCCCAGGAGTTTTACGCAGCAGGGCATCGGTTGAATGGGGTGCAAAATGGCCTCGCGATCGCTGGCGATTATATGAGTGCGGCGTCTTTTTTAGGAGTCACGGCGACGATCGCGATGTATGGCTATGATGGCTTCTTTTACGCGATTGGCTTTTTGGTTTCGTATCTTGTCATTTTATACGTGGTAGCAGAGCCGTTGCATAACCTAGGGACTTACACGTTGGCGGATGCCATCGCCGTTCGTTTTGACAGCACTTTGCTGCGCGGCATGGTGGCGCTGAATACATTGACGATCACGATATTTTATATGATTGCTCAGTTGGTCGGGGCGGGGGCTTTAATCCATCTGCTGCTCGATATTGATTATACGTATGCAGTGATGATCGTAGGCAGCTTGATGACCATTTTTGTCGTGTTTGGCGGGATGGTCGCAACCTCTTGGGTACAGATTATCAAGGCGATTCTATTGTTGGCCAGCACGGCACTCGTCAGCATGATTGTGCTGTCGCGCTTTGACTGGAATGTCCTTTTCATGTTTGAGCAGGCAAGTACACATACTCCTTTACAGGAACGATTTTTGCAGCCGGGCAATGAATTCGACAGTCCGTTGGATACAATTTCCCTGCATTTGGCACTCATTTTGGGTACGGCAGGCTTGCCGCATATCATCGCTCGCTTTTTTACCGTAAAGAATGCGAAGTCGACGCGAAAATCGGTGTTCACGGCTACCTGGATCGTTGGTCTTTTTTATCTCATGACCATTTTTCTCGGCTTTGGGGCGAGCGTTTTTGTGGGTTGGGAGAAAATCATGGATGGGGAAAGTGGAGGGAATTTGGCTGTGCCCATGCTGGCCAATGCTTTGGGCGGCGAATTTTTGATGGCTTATTTATCCGCTGTAGCCTTCGCTACGATCTTAGCTGTGGTGACGGGTCTGGTCTTGTCAGCATCTTCTGCCTTTGCTCATGATTTGTACAGCAATGTGCTGCGAAAAGGAAAGACATCGGAAAGAGAACAGATTGTGGCGGCACAATGCTCATCCGTAGGTGTGGGGATCATCTCGATCATGCTGGCGATTGGGTTTGATAACATGAATGTGGTCGTGTTAGTAGCACTTACATTTGCGATGGCTGCCTCTGCCAACTTGCCTGTTATCTTGTTCACGTTGTATTGGCGACGTTTTACGACTACGGGAGCCATTACCGGGATCATCACCGGACTGCTTTCCTCCCTGATCCTTGTGTGTCTGGGACCTTATGTGATGGACTTGCAGACAGGCTGGATCAAAGCTGAGGCGTTGTTTCCCTTGGCCAATCCAGGGATTGTCTCGATTCCCCTTGGTTTTTTAGGAGCGATCGTGGGGAGTCTGTGCTCTCCACAGCAGGTGGATCTTCGCCGCTTTCAACAAGCGCTTGTGCGGACACACACGGGTATCCGCTAACCATGGCAGTTTGGAAGACTGTGTTGAGCCGTTGCAGTCAGGTATAATCGATCCCGATTTGTACCATGCTAAGTGAAGCGGAAAGGGGGATTCAGCCATGGCAAAAAGCCTGAAGGAACAAGACGCGAAAACGGCTGCTGGGCCTGACGTGTATGAACGAGCCAACACCGCGATTCACGATCTTATGGATGAATTATGCGACGCCCTGCAAATAACGAATGCTGAATCATTCAAACGAAAAGGTTATGAGATGGTTGCCCACTATTATCAGCAGCCGGTCAATACTGGAGAGTTGACGCTTGTATTTGCATCCGTCCTCCAGGATGTCCTGAATAAGCTGGAAATGACGCAGCAAAGTGAAGAGATCAGCATGATCCGTGATCCGTATACGATTATGAAGCTGGATGAATAGAAGGACGAGTGCACCCGATTTCCGGGTGTTTTCTTTTTTCGTTTTCGTGGAAATAGATTCAGTAAGAGGCAGGGATCATGTTGATTATTGTCGAATGATATTCAGAATGGATTAAGTAGCGCTTTAAGAGGTGCGACAAAGCACGCTGGAGGAAACGGATTATGCGTTACGTCAGTATAGAAGATATCGAACCTGGTGATATACTAGCTCGCAGCATTTATACAAGTGATGGGTTAACCCTCTTACAGGCGGATATGCAGCTTACTGTAGGCATGATTAACAAGCTGCGTCGTTTCGGTGTAACCATGGTCAGCATCAAAGATCCAATGTTGCAGGATGTAAAAATGGAAGATGTGATTCAGGAGACGACACGCAAAGAAGCGATTGCCAATCTTGCCGCAGCGATGAATTGTGTGCAGACGGGAAAAGGCGTCGATCTGCGTGGTGTGCAGAAATCCGTCAACCAAATTATCGATGAGACGCTGAAAAACAGACGGGTTTTGCTTAATATTGCGGATATCCGGACAAATGACAATCAATTATTTCTTCATTCACTCAATGTATGTATGATGGCCACCGTTATGGGTGTCGCCTTGGGATACAATACCCAACAGCTGAAGGAATTATCAATCGGTGCGTTGCTGCATGACATCGGTAAGGTAGTGAAGGACAATGAAGGGTCATCCGGCAATCCAGGCCAGTCTGATCATCATGCCTGGAAGGGCTTTAATATTTTGCGGAAGAAGCATGAAATGAGCATTGTCTCTGCCCATGTTGCCCTGCAGCATCATGAATGGGTGAATGGCATGGGCGAGCCGCGGGGCTTGACTGGGGACGAGATTCATGAGTTTGGGAAGATTGTAGCGATCGCCAATATGTACGACAATCTAATTTCTCCCTTCTCGCATGAGGAAGAAACATGCCACCCGTACGAGGCTTGTGAGAAAATCATGGCCCTAGCGGAAAAACGATTTGACCACAAAATGGTGATTCAGTTTTTACGGTCGATTGCAACCTACCCGACCGGTTCGTCTTTGCGGATAAGCACGGGTGAGGTAGGTGTCGTGATCGAGCAAAACAGAGGGCTGCCATCACGTCCGGTCGTCCGGATTATTAAAAAAGAGCAAGGCGGACGCCGCAGTCTGGAAAACGACCATGAAATCTATGATGTCGATTTAAGCGAAGCACCTACTGTTTTTATCACGGGTGTGTTGTCCTAAATTCATATATGGGGAAAAACGGGCAGGGTGCCGGAAACCGGTACTCTACCCGTTTTTTTATGGTGCATGATGCTCGCTTAGGCAGGAATCAACCAGGATGAAATGGAAGAATTATACACATGCACACAAGGCTATAGACGACGCTCTGTTGATATGTTTAACCGGATGCCAAATAAGCAGTTGCCTAAAGATCAGGAGGAAGTGGAGAAATGAGAAAACAGGGAAATCCCAGAGTGCGAATCGTAAAAGAAGAAATATTATCAGACAACTGGTATGTCTTAAAAAAAGTGTCGTATGAGTACCAGAGACATGACGGGCTTTGGGAAACACATACCCGCGAAGCGTATGATCGTGGCAATGGAGCGACGATCCTGCTCTATAATCGGGACAAACAGACCGTAGTGCTGACAAAGCAGTTTCGGATGCCCACTTATCTGAACGGCAACGAAACGGGGATGCTGATTGAAACATGTGCGGGCTTACTGGACCACGAAGATCCGGAAGTAAGAATTCGACATGAAACCGAGGAAGAGACAGGCTATCTCGTTGATCATGTTGTGAAGATAGGCGAGGCGTATATGTCACCTGGATCCGTGACAGAGATGCTCCATTTTTACATTGCGGAATACTCCCCGAATATGCTGGTGGGAGAAGGCGGCGGGTTGGAAGAAGAGCAGGAATATATCGAAGTGCTAGAGATCCCGTTTGCAGAGGCATTGAACATGATCCAGAGCGGTGAAATCCGCGATGCGAAAACAATCATGCTGTTGCAGTACGCGCAAATTCACGGATTGCTTACTCCTGTGGATAAACCCATGCACATCCTCATTGCCGGACCGTATCGATCTGGAACCGGAGATCATCCCGAGCTGATTGAAAAAAATGTCCAATTGATGAATGAAATCGCCCTGAAAGTCTATGAAGCGGGGCATTTACCCGTGTTGGGAGAGTGGTATGCCTTGCCTCTTATTGCGACGGCAGGTTCCACATCTATCGGCGACGACATTTTTCAGCGAATCTTCCATCCGGTTGCTACCCGTTTGCTGGAAAATTGCGATGCGGTGCTCCGGGTCGGAGGGCAGTCTCAAGGTGCGGATGAGATGGTTAGGCTGGCGAAGGAAAAAGGCAAGCGGGTCTATTGGCAGCTGGAGGAACTTCCGGTCGTTGCACAGCATGATAATCGCTCCCGAGCTTTTTTTGCCTGAAGGTTGGAAGGGTGAATGGATATGTTCCTGCGAAGCACGATGCTGAGCGACTTGGATTTTGTTCTTGGGCTAGAATCAAAAGCAGAAAATAGACGATTCATCATCCCGTGGGAAATGGAAAAACACGAGCGTTCCCTCGATAATGGAGATATTGCCCATTTGATAATGGAGGATCAACAGTTGAATCGTCCAGTTGGGTTTTGCATACTCGCCGGTTTGGAAAATCCCAATCAAAGCATCGAACTGATGCGCATCGTTGTTGATGATAAGGGGAAGGGCTTGGGCCGAAAAGCTTTGCAATTCATAAAAAAGTGGGTATTTGAAGAACGCGGAGCAAACCGCTTATGGCTGGATGTAAAAGTGGATAACCTTCGTGCGAAGAGCCTTTATGAATCCGAAGGTTTTTCGCTGGAGGGGACACTTCGAGAGTGCTTAAAAAACGGTGACAAATTCGAATCTCTTTGCATCATGTCGATTTTAAAATCGGAATATGGGAGCGGTCGTGATGAAGATCAGAGTAGATGATTTGTCTGGCCACGAGGTAATTGCGCTAATCAGCGAACATTTGGAGGGCATGGCGCTTCATTCCCCGCCAGAGAGCAGACATGCGCTCAACCTGGATGGACTGAAAAAACCGGAAATTACCTTCTGGAGTGTATGGGAACAAGACGAATTAGCTGGATGTGGGGCACTGAAAGAACTGGATAGTCTTCATGGCGAGATAAAATCAATGCGAACGGCAACCTCCCATCTGCGTAAAGGGGTCGCAAAGCGAATGCTTGCGCACATCATAGAAGAAGCCAAAAGACGCGGTTATCAGCGCCTAAGTTTAGAAACCGGCTCAATGGATGCTTTCGAACCAGCCAGAAGACTGTATGCAAGTTTTGGCTTTCAATATTGCGGTCCTTTTTCCGACTACAAGGAAGACCCGAATAGTGTATTTATGACAAAAGAAATAGGATAACTCTATGCTTGAAAAAGAAACGGCAGCTATCGCTCAGGATTTCTGAGGATAACTGCCGTTTCCCATTTTGCTTACATCCACAAATACCTATAAATAGGCTTCAAACTAGGGCAAGATGATTGACTATGCCATATTTTACTACTGTACCCACACTTGAAGGAGGAGATCCTTTGTACCCTTATCAACCACCGAGAAGAAGGCCGCCTGGTGGTAGCCCTCCTGGCCAACCACCAAGACAACCCGGATATTATCAATGGACAGAACCGCAAACGGAACAATTTTTGACCCGATATCAAGGGGGTTATATTCGCACCAGTATTCCAGGCTATGGACTTGTTTTAGCTCAATTGCTTAGTTACGACCCGACGACAGGATTAGTAGCATTAAATATTTTTAATGAACAGGGATACCCAGAATATACGCAGGTTGATCGTAGAGATTTGACCGGATTGACGTTCTTAGGCTGGGAAGAACCGCCTGAAATCAGACAGCGTCGCCGAGGTGGCCGCAGACAAGGTGGTGGCGGTTGGAACGACTGGAATTATGGTGGTCAAGGTCCGGGTCCGGGTGGGTACCGTTAAGAGTGTCACCTTATTTTGCGCGAAGGGGATGGGATAACCATCCCATATTTACATAACAGAACTATCGTTGTTATTTGTATTCAGCAAGACGGTTGAAGGTTCATTTTTCAATCTCTCTCAGCCCAGTGATCCAGGCGAGCAACAAATTACAGGTGCGAACCACCGCTTGCGTCAATACATTGACCTGTGATCCAACGACTTTCTGGCGAGGCGAGAAATGCTGCGACATCGGCAATGTCCGCTGGCTCTCCCCACCGCCCGAAGATGGAATAGTCGGCTCCAAATTTTTTTGCATTCGGATCTTCCAGCATGGCTGCATTCATATCCGTGGCAACAAATCCGGGTTGGATGGCATTGATGGTGATCCCGCGAGATCCGAGCTGAGTGGATAAGGAGAGTGTCAGTGAGTTGATCGCTGCCTTTGTCATACTATAGGCTGGAATCGGTAAGGAAATTCTCGTGGTAGCCGAAGACAGATTAATAATCCGACCCTCGTCACGCAAACGAGGAAGGGCTTGCTGTATGAGGAAAAATGGTGCTTTTACATTGACGTTCATCACGTCATCAAACGCTTCTTCATTCGTCTCCTCAATCGTTGCGGGTAAACCGATCCCTGCATTATTGACCAAAATATCGAAGCGAGTGTCCCCAGTACGTTCTTTCAACTCACCATCCAATGCTTCAATAAGCCCCTTTCTTCCATTAGCAGTACTCAGCTCTGCACCGATGGCAAACGCTGATCCACCACTCCGCTCAATCTCTTTCACGACTTCTTCAGCAGCATGCTGGTTTTTACCGTAATGAACTGCCACCAATGCCCCTTCTTGAGCGAAGCGTAACGCGATGCCACGCCCGATCCCTCGACTTGCTCCCGTTACCAATGCAATTTTTTGATTCAATCTGTTCATGTTCATATCACTCCTCTTCTGGTTTCGTCTTCCATATTGCCATAGGAGGAGTTTTGAAATGTTGCTCACCGATTCGAAAGCCGCGTACATACATAAAAAATGGCGTAAGTACTGCACAAAAACAGGGAGAACACAATGACAAAACTGGCGGCTTCCGTTTGTTTCAAAATGTCCAGGGTGTCGAGAATGATTGGCAGTGGCCGATCGACCAGATCCCAGCTGTTCCAACGCAAAAAACGCCCCAAATAGACACCGATTCCGCACAACCACAAGACGACAAATGAAAACACCCAGCTTACTATCCGATTAAATCGCTCTGCAAGTAATTCCTGCAAGAGAAACAGGGAAGAAAACCCGAGAAAATAGGCGGTAACGGCACTGCTGAGAATCACGAGCAAATCCAGATGGATAGGCGTGGATTCCTTGACCACGCTCAAATGTAGCAAATCGGTCAGCATATAAGGCGCGTTGGGGAGAAAGAATAGCCAGACCGCGCCTGGAATCAGTAAGAAAATCCAGTGACGTTTCCAAGTGTGGACCATCCATCGAATCAACCAAGCGGTCCAAAAAGGAATCCAAGCAAGAAACAAATTGGGGAAGAACAGCCAGAAATAAGTCAATGTACCGGATAAGTGAAACCGATAGGCAAGCAAACAACCGCTCAGGATCGTGGCGAGAAGCAATACAAGAAACAGTCTTTTTACCATACTTTTACTCCTCTCTATCAGGCATTAGCATATCACATCTCAGTTTGGAAAAACTATCCTGAAAAGGAAGGTAGATAGGAGAGGGCGCTGATGAAGATCGGTTGTCACGTAAGCATTCGTTCCGGTTATGCCGGAGCGGCCAAAGCAGCGTGGGACATGGGAGCAAGGTCTTTTCAATACTTCCCCAAGAATCCCCGGGGACTGTCCGTGAAAGCATTCGAACAAAGAGATGCCGCTGCCTGTAAACAATTTTGCATGGATACCGGTCTCGTGTCGATCGCTCATACGCCATATCCGACCAATCTGTCCGTAGACGATCCCGACCTGTATCAGGCAACGGTTCGCTCGGTGATCAATGATCTGGAAATCGCGGAAGCATGCGGTTCCATTGGGTTGGTGGTCCACTTCGGACAATACAAGGGGAAAGTGGAGGATCCGTTGTACGGTTATCAGTTGATGATCCGGATGGTAAATGATATTTTGGGGCAATGGACGGGGACTGCATTGCTATTGATTGAAAACAATGCGGGTCAAGGCAATCCGATGGGCATCACCATCGAGGAGCTGGTGCAAATCCGGCAATTACTCGACCAGCCTGAACGGGTAGGCTATTGCCTCGACACTTGTCATGCCTTTGCCAGCGGGATGTGGAACGGTACCGATTGGCTGCATGTCGCAAGCAAAGCAAGGGAGCTTGGTTATTTGCAGCACGTGAAAGCCATTCATCTGAATGATTCTCTATTCCCCACAAGCTCTCGACGTGACCGTCATGCTAACATAGGCAAAGGTTATATACCGGAGGGGGGCTTGCAGGAATTATTGCTTACACCCGAATTTCAGGGCCTGCCCTTCGTGTTAGAAACACCGCATCCTGCAGGAGAGTCTCATCAAAAGGAGATCGCCTGGGTAAAGGAACGCTTTTTGCTCAAAAAAGAAGCGTCCCTATGATTCCCAGGGACGCCGTGTGCCGAACATTTCCGCAAGCTGCCTGCTGTGTGAACGTCGTTTTTTCCGTGATTCCGCTCGCTCGGGAGCACTCTGATGCAGGAATTTTTCTTCTTCCGTTTCCGGGATAATTTTCGGAACGGGGATCGGTTTCCCTTCAGACCCAAGTGCGACGAAAGTCAGAAATGACGTGGCGCAGACTTTGCGTTCACCGGTATGCAGATCCTCCGCAAGGACTTTGACGAAGATTTCCATGGACGTCTGATGCGTCCAAGTCACAAAAGCTTCTAGTGACACTTCATCACCGACACGGATGGGATGCAAGAAATCAACGGAATCGGTTGATGCGGTCACACATGGAAACTTGGCATGCTTGGTTGCAGATAGGGAGGCCACATCGTCAATATGCGACATCAGGAGTCCCCCGAATAAGGTGTTGTGGATATTCGCGTCTGGGGGCAGTACGTGGCTCGCTTTGTATGTACGTGATTCGCGCACATATCTTACATCGCTCAACGACCAGGACTCCTTTCTGGAAACAGCTGATTTCAGAAAAAAAAGGGATCTACATGATTATTTCACCAAGTCGTAGCAGGTATTCGCATACGTCCTGGCGCTGGCAAGAAAAGGGGAAACATGGTAGAGTGGATAGCGTAAATCATCGAGGAAAATGAGGGAAAGACATGAAGCGTACAATCAAAGTTACGATCGAGGATTTTTCCAAGATTGCCGAAAATCTAAACGAACCAGGAGAGCTAGCTCTCTATGAAAATGCGAATGGCAACGTGTTTGAAGCGGAAATCGAGCATGATGGGTATGCGGTGGTTGACTTGCCCAATGACGAATACATCGAGCTAGCGCCGGCTGAATATCAAGTCATGATCCTTGAGTGGCAAAAAGCGGGGGAGCTGGCAGGGCAAACGATTGAAACCAAGTCGGACCCGGACAATGACAAGGCTCTGCTGTATCGCACCGTAGACGGCACGGGGAATGAAGTGACTGCGCCGCAATCGCTGCCAAAAGAGCTGGTAAAGCTGCTGGCCGATACATGGTTTGCCAAAAGAAAAAGCGGATCGTCTGAGTAACCAGACATCCGCTTTTTTCATTTCTGAATCTCTTACATTTCCTCTGGAGCTTTCAACCCGAGCAGACGCAAGCCTTCTTTCAGAACCACTATGACTGCGGCTACGAGGTGCAAGCGAGACTGTTTCAACTCCGACTCTTCTGCGAGAATGCGCACGTTAGCATAAAACTTATTGAACGACTGCGCCAAATCGATCACATATTTGCCGATTTGGGAAGGATCGAATTCTTCGCGTGCACGGTCGATGACTTCCGGGAAGTGATTGAGTAAGGTAATGACGGCCCAGGCTTCCTTGCTATCCAACGCACCTTCAGCCATTGCCACGTTTCCGCCGGTGTATTCGCCTTTGCGCAACAGGGAGCAAGCGCGGGCATGTGTATATTGCACGTATGGCCCGGTTTCCCCTTCAAAGGTGAGCATCTCTTCCCAGGAGAAGTTGATATCATTGAGACGATAGTTTTTCAAATCGTGGAAAATGACGGCACCGACACCGACCTGACGTGCCACCTCTTCTTTATTTTCGAGGGTAGGATTTTTCTCCTCGATCACTTTTTGCACATCGGCAATCGCTTGCGACAGGACTTCCTCCAGCAAAACCACTTTTCCTTTACGGGTGGACATTTTCTTACCGTCCTTCAGCATCATGCCAAATGGGATGTGGTACATCTCCTTGGACCATTCGTAGCCCATTTTTTCAAGCACCTTGTAGAGCTGCTGGAAGTGGAGGCGCTGTTCGTTGCCCACGACGTAGATGGCTTTGGCAAATTCGTAGTTCTCGTAACGGTAAAGGGCGGCAGCCAGATCACGAGTGGCATACAGCGTAGCGCCATCGGACTTTTTAATCAGGCATGGAGGCATGTCGTATTCCTCGAGAGAAACGACTTGGGCTCCCTCGGATTCGGTGAGTAAGCCTTTCTCTTCCAGGAGGGAGACAACGCGATCCATTTTATCGTTATAGAAAGCTTCCCCATTGAAGGAATCAAAGGAGACATTCATCAGTTCATAAATCTTCATAAACTCTTTCAGAGATTCATCCCGGAACCACTGCCAGAGGTGTTTCGCATCCTCATCGCCGTCCTCCAGCTTTTTGAACCATTCACGCCCTTGATCTTCCAGGGAAGGATTCTTCTCCGCTTCTTCATGGAAACGAATAT
Organism: Bathyarchaeia archaeon; assembly: GCA_035644815.1. Classification (GTDB taxonomy): domain Bacteria; phylum Bacillota; class Bacilli; order Brevibacillales; family Brevibacillaceae; genus Brevibacillus_F. The sequence goes on from DASQNU010000206.1 coordinate 15,562, forward strand.
AGAGAGTCAGCAGTTCCTTGATTGGTTCTGCCTTGACTTTCGCTTCGTCTCCCCAGAGCTTATACGCGACGATCAATTTCCCGAATTGCGTGCCCCAGTCACCCAGATGGTTGATACGTACCGGCTGGTATCCATGCTTTTCCATGATGTTGGCAATCGCATTTCCGATCACGGTTGAACGCAGGTGCCCCATGGAAAACGGCTTGGCAATGTTCGGAGAGGAGAGGTCAATTGGCACTTTGCGACCTTCGCCAACGTTGCGGCTGCCGTAGGTATTCCCTTGGGTAAGGATCGTCTCCACGACTTGCTGGGCGACGATAGCCTGATCCAAAAAGGCGTTGACATACGGACCTACTGCTTTTACCTCGTGCAAAGGTGCTCCCGTGATTTGCTCTGCGAGTTCCTGGGCAATTTGCGGAGGTGCTTTCCGCAGTGCTTTGGCTAATTGAAAACAAGGAAAGGCAATATCCCCCATAGCCGGATTCGGTGGAGTCTCCAGCATGCTTTCCACTTTTTCCTGATTAAATCCTTCGACACCCAATGTATCGAGGACTGCCGTGATTTTCTCGGCAACTTGCTGCTTGTAACTCATTTGATTGTCATCCTTTCTAGAAAAAATAAAAACCCCTCGTCTCTCCGATAGGGAAGAGACGAGAGGTATTGGTTACTCCCGCGGTGCCACTCTTCTTGCACCGTCATGTTGTCATGAACTGGTGCCGCTTTTGCGCGCTGTAACGGGCTTACCCGGCTTGCCATACACAATCCTTTCGAAAAAGGTGTTTCCGGCTGCATCTTCAAGGTGCGTTTCTCCTATCTGATCGGCTCCGGGCTTCCACCATCCCCGGCTCGCTTTGGCTTCAACAGAAGGGTACTTTCCTTATCGGCGATTTGGAATTTATTATACCGGAGCGCAAAGGGGGTATGCAACTACTGATCCTTTTCTTTTTTCATCATTTGGTCGATTTCGCCAAGTAATTTGCGCGTCAGTTCTTCAGGATCATCGCTATCCTGCCAGTCTTGCTTGAACGACTGCAGCTTGGCCAGGATTTCTTGCTCCGTCTTGGCATCATCTTCAAGCTGGTGATTTTCCCTCGGATCAAACCACATCATCCGATCATCCGAACCGCTGCGGTAATACGGGGCCAGCCAATGATCGGGAAACGTGTACGGCTGCTCGCCGAAGATGATTCCCAGCACGTCATCCGAGGACAGGGGGAGAAAATGCTCGTACGCATCTTTTCTTCCGCCTTCCGACAGATTGATGTGGGTGAAGGAGTAGTGCAGGTAATGCTGGCCGGATTCTTTGTCTTTCACGATGGTATATGTCTCAAAATCGGTGGAAGCGATATGTTTAACGGTTTCCATTTGCTCGAGAAATTCGCTTTTCTTCAGGGAAGATAGGGTAGGCTCCATGCGTGTCGCTCCTTCGCAGTGTTTCTTAAACATCCTAACCATAACAAAAGAGAACTCTTTTTGGCAACGCGCAAAGGCTCACGCATGTGCTCCAAGAGTTCCCTTTTCCTGGGCGGCGAATTTGAAAATGTGTTATTTGCGTAGGCTAGGCACCTTCTTGGCTGCTTGATAATGCAGATAGTCGGCGGCAGGGATGTGTTTGTCCAGAACGGGTTTGAATGACGGCCGGGACTCCGGAAAAAGCTGATTCATTTCCAGAAAAAAAGTGATTTCCTGTGGAGTTCCTTCAATCACCATACCGTTAATGGTCACTTTCATTGTGATACCCTCCCTGCAATTCCACCAAGACATGTCCTGCTTACAAATCCAAGTATAGCGAAAAGCTGTTGAGGATATTGTCGGAATCTATCGAGGGAATCGCATTTTTTCTCGTCAGTTTTCGCGCAAAAAAAAAAGGAGCCTGCAAATAGGCTCCCGTGAATCATTAGCAATCTTCAGCAGCTCCTACGATAACCAGCAAAATAAACAGAACCAGAACGAGCGCAAAGTTATCGTTGAAAAAGTTTCCGGAATAAGAAGTACTCATATTGGTTCGCCCTCCTTTCAGCTATGCTTCAGTCTATACACTTTCGTACAGATTGTTGCGGGCGATAGACCTATATGAAAAAAATTAGGCGCTGGAGTGTCAGGGCGGTTTTTCTTGACGAGGGGGATAACGGGTGTTAAGATAACTTTCAAATCACAAAATACATATGTAAGCTTTTTCTCTTATCCAGAGAGGCAGAGGGACTGGCCCTATGAAGCCTCGGCAACCGGTGATCAGGTGCCAATTCCAGCAAAGCGATCTGCTTTGAAAGATAAGAGGATGTGCGGACTTTACGCGTAATCCTCTTCTTTTTTGTCGAAGAGGATTTTTTGCGTTTCTTACGGCGATGGAACAACCATGTGTGAATAGAAACGAACCTGTTAACTGGCGGGTGTCAGAATGTTGCGAAAGAAGGGGTTGGCGAAATGGGCAGAAGCTTCTTGGAACAATTGGAACGAAAAATTTTGATTATTGATGGTGCGATGGGCACGATGCTGCAGCAAGCAGAATTGACGGCAGACGATTTTGGCGGCGAGGAATATGAGGGCTGTAATGAACTTTTGAGCGTAACCCGTCCAGACCTGATCCTCCAGATTCATCAAAAGTATCTGGAAGCAGGGGCGGATATTATTGAAACCAATACGTTTGGCGCCACTTCGGTAGTCTTGGCTGAATACGACGTTGCAGATCGCGACATTGAGCTGAACATTGCGTCTGCCAAAATTGCCAGAGAAGCCGCAGATTCCTTTTCGACAGAGGAGTGGCCACGATTTGTTGCCGGATCGATGGGACCAACGACCAAGACATTGTCACTCACAGGCGGTGCGACCTTTGAACAGTTGGTAGAGGCTTATTATCGTCAGGCAAAAGGGTTGTTGCTCGGCGGTGCGGATGTACTGCTGCTGGAAACGTCCCAAGACACATTGAATGTGAAAGCGGGAGGCATCGGGATCCGCCAAGCGTTTGATGAGCTGGGGAAAGAAGTCCCCGTGATGATTTCCGGAACCATCGAACCGATGGGAACCACGCTGGCTGGTCAGAATATTGAAGCATTTTATATTTCGATCGAACATTTGAAGCCGATCAGCGTCGGGCTGAACTGTGCCACAGGGCCCGAATTCATGCGCGACCATTTGCGTACGTTAGCGGATCTGGCCCACTGTGGAGTCAGCTGCTATCCCAACGCGGGGCTGCCGGATGAGAACGGGCATTATCACGAATCGCCGCAAGGGCTGGCAACCAAAATGGCCGGCTTTGCGGAAAAGGGCTGGCTGAATATCGCGGGAGGCTGTTGCGGCACGACGCCCGAGCACATTCGGGCAATGGCGGAGACATTAAAACACTACAAACCCCGCCAAGCATCGACCAAATCATTCAGCGCTGTATCCGGCATTGAAGCTGTGTACGTCGAAGAGGACAATCGTCCGTTATTGGTAGGGGAGCGCACCAATGTGATTGGTTCGAAGAAATTCCGCGATTTGATCGCAGCTGGACAATATGAGGAAGCTTCAGATATCGCACGGGCACAGGTACGCGGCGGAGCACAAGTCATCGACGTCTGTCTCGCTGACCCTGACCGGGATGAGTACGGCGATATGGAGCGTTTTCTGAAATTCGTCAGCAAAAAGGTCAAGGCCCCGCTCATGATCGATTCTACCGATGCGCGTGTCATCGAGCTCGGACTGACATACTCGCAAGGAAAGGCGATTATCAACTCGATCAATCTGGAGGACGGGTTGGAACGCTTCACTGAAGTCGTGCCGTTGATTCATAAATATGGAGCGGCAGTGGTTGTCGGGACGATTGACGAAGAGGGCATGGCTATCACCCGCGAACGAAAGCTGGCAGTGGCGAAGCGCAGCTACGATATTTTGGTGAATGAATACAAGGTGAGTCCACAGGACATTATTTTTGACCCGCTCGTGTTCCCTGTTGGAACGGGCGATGAGCAATATATCGGCTCGGCGCTGGAAACCGTCGAAGGCATTCGCTTGATCAAGGAAGCACTCCCTGAATGCAAAACGATTCTTGGTGTAAGCAATGTGTCCTTTGGTTTGCCGGGGGCAGGCAGGGAAGTATTGAATGCCGTCTTTCTCTACCATACGACGAAAGCCGGACTCGATTATGCCATCGTGAACTCGGAGAAGCTCGAACGATATGCTTCGATCCCGGAAGAAGAACGGAAGTTGTCAGAAGCCTTGCTTTTTGAAACCAATGATCAGACACTCGCTGAATTTACTGCGTTTTACCGTGACAAGAAAAAAGAAGCAAAGGTGGCCATGTCCTCCCTTACGCTGGAGGAACGTCTTGCCCGATATGTGATCGAAGGCTCCAAGGATGGCTTGATTCCGGATTTGCAGGCAGCGCTGGAAACATACACGCCGCTTGAGATCATCAATGGACCGCTAATGGCGGGCATGGAAGAGGTCGGCCGACTCTTTAACGGCAACCAATTGATCGTAGCGGAGGTCTTGCAAAGTGCAGAGGTCATGAAAGCCTCCGTTTCTTTCCTCGAAGGCTTCATGGAAAAATCCGAGAGCAGTGCCAAAGGAAAAATACTTCTGGCGACTGTCAAAGGTGATGTGCACGACATCGGGAAAAACCTGGTAGAAATTATTCTGGCCAATAACGGTTATGAGGTAGTCAACCTCGGAATCAAGGTACCGCCTGAGCAATTGATTGCAGCTTGTCGGGAAGAAAAGCCGGACTTTATCGGTCTATCCGGCTTGCTCGTCAAATCTGCGCAACAAATGGTTATCACAGCGCAAGACTTGAAGGCAGCGGGGATCGATGTGCCGATGATGGTAGGCGGTGCGGCGCTCACCCGCAAGTTCACTTCCAATCGAATTGCGCCGGAGTATAAAGGCATCGTGCTCTACGCCAAGGATGCCATGGATGGACTGGACCTTGCCAACAAGCTGATGGATCCGGAGCAGCGCCACTCGCTGGTAGAAGAACTAGAGCGACAGCTGGCAGCGCTGCAAGCGGAAAAGAGTGAGCAGGAGCAAAGTGTGGAAACCAAAAAAGCTGCTCCCAAGCGCTCTGCGGTCAGCCGTACTGTTCCAGTCATGCTGCCGCCGGATACCGAGCGCCATGTGCTGCGCAATTACCCGCTTGGTCATTTGCACCCCTATCTCAATCTGCGGATGCTGTTAGGCAAGCATCTCGGGGTCAGAGGCAATGTCGACCGGTTGTTGGAAGAAGGGGATCCAAAAGTAACGGAATTGTACGGTGTCGTGGAAGAATTACTGCGTGAGGCGCGCGAGCAGAATCTGATTCAGGCACATGGCATGTATCAGTTCTTCCCGGCGCAAGCGGACGGGGACGATATTATCATTTATGACCCGAACGATCATGCGCGTATTTTGGAACGATTCAGCTTCCCAAGGCAGCCAGAGGAGCCATATCTGTGCCTCTCCGATTTCCTACGGCCGGTGGAAAGCAACGAAATGGACTATGTCGGCTTCCTTTCCGTAACAGCCGGTCACGGCATCCGAGAGCAGGCAACCCAGTTAAAAGAGCAGGGTGACTACTTGCGCTCCCATGTATTGCAGGCTGTGGCGCTGGAGCTTGCGGAAGCTTTTGCAGAACGGATTCACCATGTCATGCGGGATGTCTGGGGCTTTCCAGATCCAGCCGAGATGACTATGCTGGAGCGATTTGGAGCCCGCTATCGCGGAATTCGCGTTTCGTTTGGCTATCCGGCCTGCCCGAATCTGGAGGACCAGGAAAAACTGTTCCGATTGCTCAAGCCTGAGGATATCGGTGTGCAGCTGACAGAAGGATTCATGATGGATCCGGAAGCGTCCGTCACTGCGATGGTATTTGCTCATCCGGAGGCCCGTTATTTTAATGCGACGCCGGCTGTAATCGAGCCATAAACAGAAAGTTTCTTGACGGAGAGGAGGGAGTAACGTGTCAAAGAACAGAGATCTGAGGCATTATTTAGAAAACCACATTTTGGTTGGGGACGGCGCGATGGCGACCCAATTGTATCAAATGGGAGTTCCCGTGGGGGTGAGCTTTGAAGAGCTCTGCCTGTCAAATCCCCAACTGATCTACCATGTTCATCAGGCTTACTTTCATGCTGGCGCCAGGTTGCTGGAAACAAATACGTTTGCCGCCAACCGTGACAGCCTGTCTAAATACGGGCTAGAGAACAAAGTGACACGGATCAACCGGGCTGCAGTGACGATCGCGAAAGAGGCCGCACTTGATGAAGCGTTTGTGGTAGGCAGCATCGGCTCCATTATCGCCGGACGCGTCCGAAACCAGCCGCTCGAAGAGTATCGGGATCAATTTGAAGAGCAGGCTACTGCCTTGCTGCATGCAGGAGTGGACGGCATCTTGCTGGAGACGTTTCTCGATCTGGAGGAGCTGCAATTGGCCGTAGAGGTCACGCGCACATTGACTGATCTACCTATCTTGGCCCAGCTCGCTACATTGGAAGTGGGGCGGACACGGGACGGCTATACGCTGAGTGATGCGTTCCGTCAGATCAAGGAAGCGGGGGCGGATGTGGTCGGAATCAATTGCCGACTTGGGCCGGCTGAGGTGATTCGCTCCTTTGAACAAACGATCACGCCACTGGATGTGCTTCTGTCAGCGTTTCCGAATGCAGGACGACTGGGTTTGTCAGATGGGGAATATGCATACAAATCATCTCCTGAATATTTTGCGGAAGGGGCCCTGCGTTTGCGGGAGCAAGGGGTTCGGCTGATCGGAGGGTGTTGCGGTACGACACCAGCGCATATCCGGGCGATGGTCGGTGCTCTGGAAGACTTGGAACCGGTTGAACGCACCAATCCACCGAGTGATGGACAGGAACGAAACGTGGTGTCGATCCAGAGTGTACGTCAGCGGCAACGCCCCACGATCGTGGAGCAGGTGAAAGAAAGACACACGATCATTGTAGAATTCGATCCTCCTAAAGATTTGGAAGTGGATGATTTCTTACAAGGCTGCTGTGCCCTTCATCAGGCAGGAGCGGATGCGGTGACGCTGGCTGATAATTCCTTGGCCAACGTGCGCATGAGCAATATGGCTTTGGGCGCCATCATGAAAAGCCAATATGGCATTGATCCGCTGGTCCATATCGCATGTCGTGACCGTAATTTGATTGGACAGCAGTCACACTTGATGGGCTTGCATGCCTTGGGGATTGATCAAGTGTTGGTCGTCACCGGAGATCCATCTCGCTTTGGTGATTTGCCCGGCGCAAGTTCTGTCTTTGATGTCACTTCTTTTGATTTGATTCGCATGATCAAGCAATTGAACGAAGGGATCTCTTTCTCTGGCCGTCCACTAAAGCAGAAAGCGCAATTCACGGTTGGGGCAGCGTTCAACCCGCATGTACGCAAGATAGAAGCGGCCATAGATCGGCTGAAAAGAAAGGTCGAAGCAGGCGCTGATTATGTAATGACTCAGCCTGTCTATGATGCGGAAACGATCGAGCTGATCTATCATGCTACAAAAGACATCGAGATTCCCGTATTTATCGGCATCATGCCATTGACGAGCTGGCGCAATGCAGAGTTTCTGCATAATGAGGTGCCAGGCATCAAGCTGTCACCGCAAGCGCTGGACAGGATGAGGCATTTGCAGGGTGAGGCTGGCCGTCAGGAAGGAATTGCGATGGCGAAGGAATTATTGGATGTTGCCGTCCGCCATTTTAATGGTATTTATTTGATCACACCGTTCAATTATTATCAGATGAGCGTAGAATTAACAGAATACGTCCATCAAATCACGGATATGGAAAGAAAAGCAGACCATCCTCATCGCTATGTAGGATTACATTAATGAACAAGCAAAAAGCTCGCGGTCTTTAACGGACGACGCGAGCTTTTGCCTGCTTGAGCATATATTTGGTTTTGCTTCGTTCCGCTTTCAGGAAGAGGGAAACCTGCTGATAACTCATGGATGTGTATTGCTTGCGCCTGAGAAACCACTCAAAAATATGGGGGAAGGCCAAGTCTTGGTAAAGCAAGGCCTTTTCTTGCTTTTTCATGGGATTTTTCCTGAAGTACGCACGAAACAGTAATTCACATCGTTGCGAATCCCATCCGTGATACCTGCGCATGTAGACATACAGGAGTCGTGAAAGATCTTTGGAAGGATAGTCATAACGGACATCTTCCCAGTCAATGACATACAGGCGATTTTCGCTTTTGATGACATTTCCCATATGAAAGTCCCCGTGGCAGAGGGAAAGCTGATATTCGGCACGATTCTTCCATTCTTGAAAAAAAGCAGATTCCTGCAGAAGCTTATGCATCTCCTCGCCCACTCGTAAAAAATAGGGGAGGTGTTGCCGAAGTAGTTTGATTTTCGGTTTCGGATGATCCGAAAATCTTTCTTGCCAACGCTGGAGCGATTTGAGATCGTTCTCGTATTCCATTTCCCACCGTAAAGCCCCATTATACCGATTCCCCGATGCTGAGAGTAAGCCCACCGAAGAGGAATGGATCCGCCCCAACAGTTCACCGATTCTACGTGTCTGTTTGGGAGTTTTAAGCGAAACGGCCTTGCCTTGTACGTCCTTTTGCAAATAAAACAGATTGCCGTTCCATTCGAAAAAAGGTTTGTCCTCAATTGTCTGTACAAGTTGGGGAATGAAAATGCCACGTTTTCGTAAATGCGCTTCTGCATCCAAGATAAATTGCTGCCGCTCTTCCTGTATGTACATGGTTTTGGCAAAAAAGGAGCCACGGTCGGTTTTCAGATGGATGACCATGGTTTTGGCGGAATCACGGATTACTTGATAGGACTGGATATGCAGTCCATACACCATGTTTATCTGGCGTAGTAGAGGCTCAAGCATGGTGCACCTCCTAGAAGAAAGCTTCCTATCATGTTACTGTGTGCGAACTCGTCTTGACACACAAAAACAGGCTGTTCCCATCGTTCTTCACGATGGAAGCAGCCTGTTTCACAGACAAAATTATCTTGTTACTTTTACCTTGATGGAATCGGTTTTTCCACCATAGGTAGCTTTGATGGTGGCTGAACCTTTTTTGAGCCCTTTGATTTTTCCGTTCACATAGATTGCGACAGATGGTTTAGATGATGTCCAAGTCGCCAGTTCAGTGACATCTTCCTTGTCTCCATTGGAGTAGGTAGCGACAAGACTTACGTCATCGGAATCGCCATCTTCAATTTCCATATCAGATGGTTCCAGTGTCAGTTTCTTAACCTTCGGATCACCATATTCATCATCATAATCGTCATCGAAGGAAAGACGCACAGCCGTGCCATCTGTTTTTTCAATGATCATTTCCTCTTCATTTACATCATAAGCAAGGATGTCTACTGTGGATGGCGGGAGATCGGTAACTTCCTTCTCATCACTGTCATCGTCTTCGGCATCTTTTTTGTACAAGGTGTCATCCTCGACGAAGTAGACATCATCCTTGTAGAAACCAACTACGTCCACGCCATCTTCAAGCTCCTGCACATTTTTGCCGGAAGTGGTCATGATTTGCGGAGTAGAATCCCCTTCTTCGAAAAAGGCAATCCAATCATCGTATACTTTGAAGCCATGTTCGCCGCTTTCAATCGCTACGTCTTTCTTCACTGTTTTTTTGCTTTTCCCATCTGTTTTCGCTTTGTACAGATCGCCGTCTTTGTCTTCATTGACGAAGTAGATATAGTTGCCTTCTACTTGGATCTGGTAGCTGGTTTCACTCAAGATCTCTTTTTTCGAACCGCCGGTTTTGTTCACGCGGTAGATTTTGTCTGGGTTTCTTGTAATTGTTCCGTCCGCGTTTTTCTTACCTAGGTAGCTGTAGTAGATATAGCCCTTGGAATAGCCGAAAGAAGATACGACATCTTGGGTTACTTGGGTTTTGCTGGTGCCGTTTGTCTTGATTTTATAGACATAACCAGCTTGTGGTTGGCCGGAAACAGTCGGAACATCGGTAATGTTCATGTAATAAATCCAATCTTCATCCACGTAGATGTCACCGTAGATTTTGTCATCCGTTAATTTGGATTCTTTCACTTTTCCACCGATTTTGTTTTTGTAGATTCCGTCGCCGTTTTTGGTGTAGTACACATAGTTGTCATCGATGAAGGAAGTCGGAGCCGCGAGCGCTGGTTGGCTGATAGCCACACCGCCAACCATCAACGAGAGGGCCAGACAAGTCACACGAAATGACTGATAAATAGGTTTCATCAAATTTCCTCCCACAATCCAATTTACTTAATTTGTAGCCTCACTCTTAATAGTAGCACACTTTGCCAGGAGATGTGCAATATTCGGCCTTTTTTCCTAATTTTACAGGCTTCTGAGATGTTTGAACATTCGCCAAAAAAAGGAAAAGACCTGGCAGCATCGGCCGGGTCTTTTCGGGGGTCCACATGAATTACAACTGATAGATCGCTTTGTATTTATTCTCCAAATACTCTACCAGATAGTTGGCATTGGTCAGTTCACCGGTAATATCCTGAAGCAGCTCGTTCGGCGTTTTCAGTTTCCCATGCTGATGGATCTTGGCAGAAAGCCACTGGCGGATGGGAGCGAAATCACCGTTCGAAATCAGCTCGTCGTAGCCGCTGATTTCTTTCCGCATGGTATGGGCAAATTGGGCTGCATAGACGTTGCCGAGCGAGTAGGTAGGGAAGTAACCAAAGCTTCCGCCTGACCAGTGAACATCCTGGAGTACACCTTCCGCGTCATTCGCTGGTACGATGCCGAGGTAATCTTGCATTTTTTGATTCCAGATTTCAGGCAGATCGGCGACTTTCAACGTCTGATCAATCAAGCCTTTCTCGATCTCATAGCGAATCATGATATGCAGATTATAGGTCAATTCGTCTGCTTCCACGCGAATAAAGGAAGGTGTCACCTGATTCACAGCACGATAAAATTGTTCGACCGAAACACCCGTAAATTGAGACGGGAACTGCTTGGTCAGATCGCCATAAAAATTCTGCCAGAACGGAAGGCTGCGTCCCACCATGTTTTCCCAGTAACGGGATTGAGACTCATGGATCCCCATGGAGGTTCCGTCGCAAAGCGGAGTGCCCAGCAGCTCCGGGTTAATGTTTTGCTCATAGATCGCGTGACCTGCTTCGTGAATGCTACCGAATAGAGCAGGCCTGAAGTCATTCGGGTGAAAGCGGGTGGTGATGCGTACGTCACCCGGAGCAAAGGAGGTGCAGAACGGATGCACACTGCGGTCAAGACGTCCAGCCTGGAAGTCGTAACCGATTTTCTCCAAAATGAAACGGCTGAATGCCTCCTGCTCAGCTTCGGCAAAATGCTTGGTTAAAAAGCTGACATCCGGTTTCTTAGGTGAATCTGCAATGGCAGAGACGAGCGCCACGATTTTCTCGCGCAGGGTGGCAAACATCTGATCCAGTTGCGCTACAGTCATGCCCGGCTCATACATGTCGAGGAGGGTGTCGTATTTCGTACCGGTTGCTCCCCAATAGTCGAGGAACTCCAGCTGAAAGGCGACGATTTTTTCCAGATAAGGACGGAACATGGCAAAATCATTATTTGCCCGTGCTTCTTCCCAGATGGTTTCAGCTTGGGACGTCAAGATGACGAACTCCTTGAAACGGTCGGGAGGAATTTTTTTGCTGCGATCAAAATCCTTTTTCACTTCATCCACGATTTTTCGTGTCACCGGATCGAGATCGGCGTATGTAGCTGGCTCACTCAATGCCTGTAGATATTCTTCCAACTCCGGGGAGGTCGAGAGCTTGAAATGTTCACCAGACAGCACACCGATGATCTCAGAGCGTGCATCCATTCCTTTGCGCGGTGCTTTTACTCGCATATCCCAGTGCAATACCGAAAGTGCTTGGTTGTAGCTCACCATCTTTTTTACATATTCACGAAAGGTCGTAATACGCTGTTCCAGTGTCGTTGTCGACATGAAGAACCTCCTTGCAAGCAATTGATCAAAATTTTTTTACAATTAGCTGTTGATTTGATTATAACGAAGAGCAACAAAAATTTCCAGTTTGCTCTTTTTTGTCTTTCCACTTTCGCCTGCACACATTTCTCTGTATAATCGTACTGAATAATGAGCAGTCAATACCTTAGATATTTATCGGAGGCTACGAAATGAGTCAACATAACCCAGCCTGGGAACAAGAAATTGCGA
>DASQNU010000207.1:0-6772 GCA_035644815.1 Bathyarchaeia archaeon
AAAGCGGTTACACCCGCTGGAGTCATCGCTACACGATTTTCATTGTTTTTTATTTCTTTGGGAACACCCACGATCATCGAACTCGTCCTCCTCATGAAAACATCATCTGTGCTTCGTTTCTTTTATTGTATAGTGTTTTCAGAGGATTCTCCTCATTGATTCGGTTAACCTTGGTTGCTTCCATTTGTGGATTTTCACAAATGACATTCCCGCTACTGTTCCTTGCCCAGCTTATCTGCCTTTAAATCGAGATACAAAGCTGTTCGCTGGTTTTGATTATCCAGATCCACCTGCATGATTTCTTCAATCCGTCGCAATCGATAGCTGAGCGTATTGATATGGATGTGGAGACGCTGCGCCGTACTGTTGACTTTTCCGGCAGCATCCAAATACGTTTCCAACGTTTCCAGCAGATTGCTCTGATTGTCTTGGTCATACCGCTTGAGTCGCTGCAAACGGATATTTTGGTATCCATCCGCTTCACTCCATCGTTTTAATTGGAGCAGATAGCGATAAATGCCCAAATCATGATAGCCATAGATCTGTTCCGTTTCGGCCTCAAACAGGCGTTTCAGCTTAATGACCTGCAACGCCTCCCGATAACTGCGTCCCATTTCCAAATAGCTGGTATAGGCCTGACCATAGCCAACCATCAATTTTCCAGCATCTCCACGTTGATCCCATTTCTCCAACAACTCTCGTAAGAACTGTTCGGTTGATTGATTCAGCGCCTCGGGTTCGATCGGCTGTGCCGCGGTCTTCCCCATTAGCAGAATCAACTGGGTCCCATCGGTAACAGACATCAGCTTTTCTCTCATGATAAATGGATAAAAATAGCGATCAAGCTGGCCTGCCGGCGCATCAATGATGCAGATTTGAAAAGACTGCGGCAGGACCATGTGCAGACTCTCTGCTTTTCGTCTGATCTGGGTTTCGCTGGCCGGATTGCCCAGCAGCAGCTCCCAAACAAAGTCTTTGCGTCGCTGCTCCTCTGCTTTCCGTTTCCCTTGCCGTTGCACCAGACGAGCCACAGCAGCACGTGCTGCTTGTCTGAGAATTTCATCATCCTCCGTGGAGATCGGGCGATTGACTTCCTGTGCCCAGATATAGCCAAGCACTTCTTCTCCCTTGCGAATCGCGATGGCCACCCGCTTGCCCAGACCTACATCTTCAAACGCCGGAATATGGACGGGACGATCCTCCGTCAACAATCGTTGGAAGATCCCTTCCTTCCATAAACGCGTCAATACTTTTTCCGGCACTCTGCGCCCCATGATGGTCGACCAACGGGCCGGATCTGTACTGTCTCCATGGGAGCTGTAGGCGATTAATTTATGATCGGCATCCTCAATCGTGATGGGATTCTCCAATACCTCTCCAATGGCATCTGCCAAATCATCAATGTCAACATGTTGAAACTGCTCAAAATAGTTAGGTTGAACACTCACGTTCGTTCTCACCCTTTATCAGCAACTGCTTACCATCCAGTTTGTATTTACCATTATAGCAAGAAGTGAACTACGGCATGAATATGAACATTGCCTATGAACGCGAAAAAACTGCTGAAACAGCAGTTTTTTGTAAGGTGATCCTATACCCAGCGCGAAATGGCATCCAAGATGCGCTCTTTTTGGAAGGGCTTAATGATGAAATCCTTAGCCCCTGACTTCATGGCTTCCAGTACCATTGCTCTTTGTCCCATTGCCGAGCACATCAGGATTTTGGCCTCAGGGTCAAAAGCAATGATCTCACGAACGGCATCGATGCCTTGCATATCGGGCATGGTAATATCCATGGTCACGATGTCAGGCTTCAATTCTTTATACTTTTTTACTCCTTCTACGCCAGTGGCTGCTTCCCCGCAAACCTCATGTATTCCCGCCACCATTTGCGAAAGCATGTGTCTCATGAAGGCTGCATCATCTACGATTAAAATACGGGCCATCCTTCTCCCCCTCAGTAGCTTGTCCAAATTATCCCTATTATACTTTTGCAGATAATCGGACAAATGTCTACCTTATTTCTGCAAAAATCCGATGGTTTCACCTGAATTATTTTGTTCGCCTCCTGAAACTTGGGGGCTGGTAGGAGCAGGATGCGGAGTATATTCCTCAAATTCCGGTAAATCAACCTGGGTGATTTCGTCGGGAATTTCTACTGGCGGCATTTCTGTATATTCTCGATTCATAGCTTCTCCCTTCGTCTCGCTCGTATTTGTTCTTCCTTGTTTAGAGTCCCTCGCCCCTTGCGCTTTATACATGTTCAATTGGAGAAACGGACATACTTGTAAAGGCAGCATTTGCGCCAAATCAGCTTATGTGAACTTCAGGAGGGAATTGTACATGCAATCACCTTACCCAACGAATACACCCCAATATGCTGGTCACGATGTTGCGAATGCGCACCGCACCCATGCTGCGTTGCATCAACAGCATGCTCAGGCACACCACGTGCAAGCACAATATCATGCTCAGCAAGCACAGCTTCATGCTTTCCGCGCTAACCAAATCAGCAATTTGCCTGCTTACGATGAACGCCATACCGCGAATGCGGGTGTGGTTTCTCCCGCAGCGCTTGTTTTCCGTGGAGAGGTAAGCCCGCAAGCCGTACAATCGCTGCAACAATTTTATAACCCATTTGGCGCACAGAATACAGGCGTAGTGTCCCGCGTACCATTGTCCCAGCATGCAGCCCATGCAACGGAAAACCAAGTGGCAATGCAACGCGGACAACGCTTCTAGCTTCCACTTCACAATGAAACCCCACCTCTTGATCAGAGCGTGGGGTTTTGGTTTGTAACCAGTTCAACAAAGCGTTCGGCAGGAACCGGCGGACTGTAATAGTACCCCTGCATTTCCTGACATCCGATTTCGCGCAAAACATGGAGCTGCTCATCCTTTTCCACGCCTTCCGCGAGAACCTTCAGCTGCAAGCTGTGCCCGAGGGCCGTAATCGCTGTGACAATTGCCATATGATGCGTGTTATGGGTAATTTCATTAACGAAGGAACGATCAATTTTTAATGTATCGATCGGGAATTGACCGAGGTAGTGTAAGGACGAGTAGCCCGTGCCGAAATCGTCAATGGAGATCTCGATCCCCATCTCTTTTAACTTTTTCAGCTTGGCTATGGCTGTTTCTACATCCTGCATGGCGACACTTTCCGTAATTTCCAACTCCAGATAACACGCCGGGAGCTCGGTTTCCTCCAGGATACGCCCAATCATCTCAACCAGATCCACCTGCTTAAACTGCAGGGCCGAAAGGTTGACGGCCACTCGCAATGGTGCCAGCCCCTCATCATGCCAACGCTTGGTCTGCTTGCAAGCCGTACGTAAGACCCATTCCCCAATCGGTATGATCAACCCGGTTTCTTCAGCTAACGGAATAAAGTTCCCTGGTGGGATCAACCCATGATCCGGACGCTGCCAGCGGAGCAATGCCTCCATTCCGACGATCCTACCACTGTTTGTACACACACGAGGCTGGTAGTAGATCAACAGCTCCTCGCGTTCCAATGCTTTGCGCAAGGCATGCTCCAATTCAAAGCGAGAGGTGTCTGCCATCGTCGGATCGAAAAACTGGTAATGATTTTTCCCTGCATTTTTCACGCGATACATGGCTGTTTCCGCATGCTTGATCAATGTCTCAGGGTCCTGACCGTCGTTTGGATAAACCGCAATCCCGATACTGGCTGTGAAATGCAGTTCATGATCCTCAATCCGCAGCGGATGATTGAATTTACGGACCAGCTTTTCGACAATTTCCGTAATCTGATGCGTCTCCTCAAAGCCTTCCAATAAAATCGCAAATTCATCCCCGCTTAATCGACAGATGGTGTCGCATTGCTCCATCCATACATACAAGTTCGATGCCACCTGAATCAGCAGCTTGTCCCCAAAGGCATGGCCCAGATTGTCATTGACGTGACGGAAACGATCCATATCAAGAAAAAGGACTGCCACCTGATCATCGTGTCGTTTGGCTCGGGCTAAGGAATTGGCTAGGCGGTCCTCAAACAAACGACGGTTGGGCAGTCCGCTCAAAGAGTCGTGATAAGCCATAAATTCGACTTGCTCAAGAGTTGCAGCAAGCTCCCGATTTTTTTGTGACAGCTCATCGGTGCGCTCAGTGACCATCCGTTCAAGCTCTTCTGTCATTTGATGCATTTTGTTCAGAAGCGAGTTGTTTTCCACCAGCATGATCACTTGCCGGATGATAATCAACAGGATGCAGCTAAATGATCCAATCAGCAAGCAGGTTATATCACCGACTGGATAAAGCATGGAGCTAAAGAGAGCCAGCACAAATAAGTACGGGATCATGATTCGTAAAAATTCCTTGAAGCCCGGACGTTCCCCCATCGGCTTAACAATGACAGGACTGTCCTCCGTCAGGAATTCATTCTTATATAATCCGGCTATTCCGTATAGTTGCAAAGCAATCAGCCATAGCGGGGCAAAGTATCCTGAGATGGAATTGTCTTCTGTTACCATTTGATAAAGATAGCCCGTATCCGCGATCACCTGTACCAGCATGCCGACTCCCAATAGCACTAGAGTCTTAACAGAAAACAGTCGTCTGGAAGTCAAAAATAAGCTCATGATACCGCAAAGGATTCCAATATCGGCAAATGGATTAAGGAGGGCTAAAGCAATCAAGCCATTTTCGTGGCCGCCTTGCGTCTGAACGATGGGCTGTATGATGTACTGCCAGCTAAGCGTCAACATGGCAGTAAAAATAATCAGGAGGTCAAAAAGGAGGCGAACATTTTTATAGATCCGAATATTTTGGGCGATTCCTACAATAACGGCTAAAAAATAGAAAGCCGTCTGTAGCGTCCAGCAATAATCAAGCCAGCTCCCCGTTGGCGAGGTTACCTGATAGTAGAAAGGATACAAAAAAAATCCAATATGACCAATTAAAGATGACACACCACCAAGAATAAGCAATAACCAGATTGATCGAGTAAACCTGCCTGCTTGTCGGTAAGCGATCCACAGACCATAGATGCCGATAAGGAAAGCCACGCAACTAAACAGGGCTCCTGAAATGGTCAGGAGTCCCTTATTCTGCTGAAAAAATGCATTCAACAAATAACTGGCGATCAGGATAAAGCCGGTAGAAAGGATTGCTATCCTGCGGAACCACACTTGCTGCATCTCGGCAACTCCCTCTTCATAAATGACAGCATCCGACAATTTTTATCAAAAACTGCGTATATCAATGTTAATTGTATCCAATTACTATGTGATTGTCTATGAAATTTGTACTATATAGTCGGTTCTCTCTGGGTCGAACGTGATCATGTTGTCGAAACTTATATCACTATAGTTGATCCAGCCAAGCAAACATTTTCCGCGTATACTCTGCGATTTGTTCTCCTTCAAACAGATGGCTGGCTCCTTCCACGATCCAAAGATCGTGTGGTTTCTCATGTCGTACCAGAGCTTCCGCGAGCCTTTTGGCATGTTCAACCCCTACATTTTGGTCCTCAGTGCCATGGATGATCAGGATCGGGCAATTGATTTGCTCCACGCGAAAGACCGGAGACCTTTCCAAATAGGCTTCACGCTGCTTGCGCGGGTGCCCAACGATTCGTTTCAGCATGCGCCGCAGGTCAATTCGTTCTTCGTAGGTAAGGAAAAGGTCGCTCACACCACCCCACACCACTGCCGCCAGAAAGTCCTTTCGCGCCATGGCAGCCAGAAGTGCCATCATTCCCCCACGCGAGAAGCCGTACAGACTGATACGCTCTGCGATCACCTGCGGCATCTGGCTCAGCCACTCGTATGCCGCATAAATATCTTCACGTTCAGCCCCGCCAAACTCGTCTCTCCCCTCGCCACCCTCATTGCCGCGGTAATGGGGAGCCGCGATGACATAACCGAAAGAAGCCATTTGACAGATGCGTTCTGGCCGTACTTTGCCCACTCCTTTAATGCCCCCTCGGCAGTATACAAGGGCAGGCATCGGCCTATTCAGATCTGGGATGGCCAGTGCTGCCTTTACCTTGTAGCCCCCACTGAGATACGTTACCGTATATAAGGAAACCCCTGGTGTTGGGGATGATTCTTCTTGAATATCAATTATCCCGACTGGCAATTCCATATGCAGGCTCATATTCGTCTCCTTTTTGGTAGTTACCCACTTAGCCTGGTGGACTGTCTGTAGTATGCGTTACTTTTCCTGACGAAAAAAAGAAAAAGAGAGGAATTCTCCTCTCTTTCTCCACCATATTTAATGGCTCTTAGTAGCCGCGCTTTGCTTGCTTCTTGTTAATGGTAGCGAGGTTCTCTTCGCTGTGCTTCAGCCACTTCTTCATCTTATCTTCAAAGGAAACAGCGCTGTCGCCACGTTTACCATACCCGCCGCGGTCACCACCACGGTTTCCGCCACGTCGTTCTTCACGTCCTTCTCCGCGGCTTTCACGTTCTTCAACCGGCAGAGCAGCGCGAACTGAAAGCGAGATTTTGCCTGCATCATCAATGGAGAGCACTTTTACTTTTACAGTGGCTCCGACAGAAAAGTGATCGTTAATATCTTTTACGAAACCATTTGCCACTTGGGAAATGTGTACCAGACCTTGTTCCGTCTCACTGATCGCTACAAACATTCCGAACGGCTTGATGGCTGTCACTTTTCCTTCAATGATGCTTCCCACTTGTACTGCCATTAAGTTTGCACTCCTTTTATTTTTCGAGAAAGTATCGAGAACCTCTTCCTGAAGCCTCATTCCATAAGTATAGCAGAGAATATCATTTTATGAAACG
>DASQNU010000208.1:0-49319 GCA_035644815.1 Bathyarchaeia archaeon
CTGGGACAACAAGCCAGGGGTTTCCAACCTGCTCACCATCTACAGTCTCTTCGCCGATATTCCGGTGGACACATTGGTCGAGCGTTACCAAGGACGCGGCTATGGTGATCTGAAGAAGGATCTGGTTGAAGTCATGAGCGAAAAGCTGGGTGCGATCCAACAGCGTTATCGCGAGCTGGATGACCCTGCTCAATTGGACAAGATTCTCCGCGATTCTGCCGAAAAAGCAGCGGCTGAAGCCGAAAAAGTGCTTCTGCGCGTGAAAGATGCGATGGGTCTCGTCCTGCTGTAAACGAGACACCAAGCAAGAAGAGGGCTTAGTCATGATGACTATCCCTCTTTTTTCATGTTGGCCAGGTGCAAAAAGTGTGACTTCAGTCACAGAAGTGATAACCGCGAGTTGCTATCATGAGAACCATCAAGCAGGAGGTGTCTATTATGAGCATGACCTCAATTCTGATCGCAAGCATCTTGTTGATGGTGATCGCACTCGCCGGAACGATCATGATCGGGATCAACCCGGTAGAAGCCAACTACGGACAACAAACGAAAAGCCACTATAAGCGTTTTGGCATCATCTATCTGGCCATGACCATCGTAACAACCGTCGTATGGTTTTATAAATTCTTTTAAATGGTTTGCTGCGCTTTTCGGTTCACCAGCTGCCGCAGCGTTTCAAGATTTACTAGCACAATCCCGAGAATAATTGTAATGCCCCCTGCCAACGAAAAAAGCGAGAGCGGCTCATTGTACAGCAAAGCTCCAAGTCCAAGGGCTAGCAGTGGAGAAATGTACAGCCAAGTGGAAGGAAGGACCGGATTGGTTTTTGCGACGAGCCAGTAAAAAATGGTATGGCCCATCATGGAGCCGACAACCGTCAAGTACAGTAGCGAAAAGATCGCATTCGGCGCAAGCAAGTCTGCCGCTTCCACATGCTCTGTGCATAGCGATAAGACGATTAGCATTCCTCCGCCATACATCATTTGCGCTGCATTCAAGGCGATCGGAGAAGTATCTGGAAACCGCTGGATGACCCGCTTGGAATAGATCGCCCCGGATGAATAGAACAGCTCCCCGATTAAAATCGCCAGGCAACCAAAGAGCCACAGCATGCTGACACTGACCGTCACACTGGGCAAGAGCAAGATCAACACACCGGCAAAGCCGATGATGCAGCCCGCCACGGAAGCAGCGGAAGCCTTTTGTCGAGAGATCCCCATCTGCAGCAGCAAAATCATCAGCGGGCCTGTCGCTGACAAGATCGCGGCAATCCCCGATGTCACGTATTGCTCCGCCCAATACAACGTAGCGAATGTCCCGAAGGTTAAACCCAGCCCCGTAAAGAACATCTCCTTGCGCAGCAAAAGCGAGACGCTCGCCTTTCGTTTCCACACCATCCACAAAAACAGAATCAAGCCTGCCAGGAAAAAGCGTATCCCCGCTGTAAAAAAGGGCGGCGCTCCCGCATCGATCCCTACTTTTATCACGAGAAACGTCGTTCCGAAAATCAGACACATCAGCACATAATTGAACAGGATCATCCCTACTCCCCCTCCTTTTTTTCTCATCATAACGGACAGGAAATAGAACAGATTTAACAAAATAGAACAGATGGCAAGCGGAAACGTGTATGATGGATAGAAGGGGGGAGCGTGCATGAAAAAGACAGAAGCAGAGAACACATACCCGCAACCGGAAAAGCTGTTCGAGCGTGTGTACGACTATATTCTGGAGCGAATCAAACGCGGCGAATGGCAGGCCCACGAAAAGCTTCCTTCCGTGCGGGTGCTGGCCAAAGAGCTTTCCGTGAATCGGCTGACCGTCTTTAAAGCGTATCAGCTGTTGAAGCAGCAACAACAAGTGTATGTGAAAGACAAATCCGGCTATTACGTGCGTCCTGGCAGCATGATGCCGAGCGATTCTTTGTATGATCCGGTTCTGTCCGCCTATGTACAGAAGAGTCATCTCTCGGAAATCCATCAGGTGCAGGCTACGTACCAATTTTCCATCGCGCTGCTTGATCCGAATCTGCTGCCAAATCTGTATTTTTCCGAATATGTGAAAAAAGTGTTTGATCTGTATCCAAAAGTGCTTGGGACCTATTCGGGCACCCAAGGCGATGCGGAACTGCGGGAGGCGCTGTGCGATTATTTTAGCAAGAAGCATCAGTTTTACTTGTCCCCCGATGAGCTGATGATCACAACAGGTTCCCAGCAGGCGATTGATTTGGTTGCAAAAGTGCTGGTCAAGCCGCGAGATGTCGTCCTTTTGGAAAGGCCGACCTATAGCCCCGCTATCGATGTCTTTTCCCGCCAAGGCGCACGGATCATCCCGATCGAGATCCACCCCTACGGTTATGATCTGGAGCAGGTCGAACAACTGATGCAAGCCTATAAACCTCGCCTGTTCTACATGAATCCGACGTTTCACAACCCGACGGGCTATACCGTCCCTGCTGAACAGCGAAAACGACTGGTGGAGCTCGCCGAAAAATACCACTGCCTGCTGGTTGAGGATGATCCTTATCGCGACATATATTTTGAGGAAGAACCTCCCCAGCCGCTATTTACCTACGACACCGCTGGATGTGCCATCTATATCCGGAGCTTTAGCAAGTACATTGCCCCCGGATTAGGAATTGCTTGTGTCGCATGCCGCCCTTATTTCATGAAAGCGCTGCTGGCGGCCAAATCCTTGTCAGACAGCGGAGCGCCTCTGCTCAATCAGAAGATTTTTTTGCATTATTTCTTTTCCGAACGGATGCAGCAGCATCTCGAGAAGCTGCGCACTGCTCTCTCCATCCGTAAAGAAGTCATGGAAGAAGCGCTTTCGGTCACCGACTGGAAATGGATCAGTCCGTCCGGGGGCTTCAATTTATGGATATCGCTGCCCGAGACTATCCCGATGGAGCATCTGCTTGCCACAAGCATCGAGCACTCCCTTACCTTTGTACCCGGTTCGATCTGCGATCCGCTCCGGGAGAAGCAATCCTGGATACGCTTAAGCTACTCCTATATGAATGAACAACAGCTTCGAGCCGGAATAAACCAGCTTATCACCCTTTCAAAACGATATTCCTAGCTTATTTCGTCCGTTTCCATTCGCACGATGATGGTGAAATATTTCACAAGAAAGCCATAAAAAATGGACGTCCTCGCATGGACATCCATTTTTTTACGTGGTTCAATAAAAGAGAAGCTTACTCTGGAATTACGCCGGTGTAATTCGATTGCGGACGAATGATTCGGTTGTTCTTCGCCTGCTCCAGCACATGGGCAGACCAGCCTACGACGCGGCTCACAGCGAAGCTTGGCGTGAACAGCTCGTCATCGAGGCCGACTGCACGCATTACGGCTGCGGCAAAAAATTCAACGTTGGTATGCAGCTTGCGATTTGGTTTGAACTCAGCAAGCAGCTTCATCCCTACCTCTTCCACATGGGTAGCCAGGTCAAACCACGGATCATCACCAGACAGCGACTGAGCTACGACACGCAGCGCGGTTGCACGTGGATCGATCGTTTTATATACGCGGTGGCCAAAGCCCATCAGACGCTCGCCTTTTTCTAGCTTTTCCCTGATCCATGGCTCAGCATTTTCCTTTGTGCCGATCGCTTCGATCATCTCGGTCACTTCAGAAGGCGCTCCGCCGTGCAGGGGCCCTTTCAATGAGCCAATCGCTCCGGTGATGGCCGATACCAGATCAGACTGCGTCGAGGTAATCACACGTGCGGTGAAGGTGGAAGCATTCAAACCATGCTCCTGGGTAAGGATCAGATAAGCATCCAATGCGCGCACATGTGCAGCGGATGGCTCTTCCCCTTTTAGCATATACAGATAGTTGGCGGTATGGCCCAAATCGCTGCGCGGAGATAGCGGCTCACGTCCATCCAGACGGGCTTTGCGATACGCTACGATCGTCGGCATTTTTGCCGTCAGGGAGATCACTTGCTCCAAAGTTGGCGGCCAGCCGTGATCGGCACTGCCACAGAGAGAAACCCCAGTACGCAATACGCTCATCATGTCGACATCAGCCGGAATCGCATCGATGGCTGTTTTCACATGGCTTGGCAGCTCTCGATTCGCCGTCAGCGCAGCTTTCAGCTCAGCCAGCTCCTGTACGCTTGGCAGATGTCCGTACCAGAGAAGATGCGCAACCTCTTCAAATGTATGATTGATGGCGAGATCCCGTGCCCAGTGGTTGCGATAGACCAACAGTCCATTTTGTCCATCCACGAGGCTCAAGTCAGTCTCAGCCACAACGATTCCTTCCAAACCAATTGCGACGATATTTCCACTCATGCATTTCCACCCCTTCATCTTTCTATTTCCATTCATTATCTTTCAGTATACCAAGGAAAAATGGAAAGCAAAAATAGAATGAAAACGTATTATTAATTACAAAACGTAATCAATCTGACAGCAAGGCGGACTAGTCATCCACCTTCAACAACGGAGCGTACAGCGAGGTCAATACTTCGACGAATTGCTTGGCCGTATTGGAAAGATTGGTTTTTGGCAAGATCAAATAGGAAGAGACCGTGGGCAGCGTCAGACCTGGCGTCTCCAGCTCCATGAAGCGATTCTCAAATACCTCCCGCGTAATCGCCGAGCGCGGGACGAAGGATACGCCCAACCCTTCTTCAATGAAGCGCTTTGTAATATCGACCTGGGAAACAACCATGGTGCGCAATGAATAATCACGCTGGCGCAGCTGAAGGAGCAGCTCATCCCAATAACCGGGATGATTATGGGTCAGCAATGTCTTGGTCGTCAGCTCCTGCTCCCAATCCGGCAACGGAGCATCCATATCACCTCCGCTGTGCGGCACAGCGAAAACGATCGGGTCCTTGGACAGGACATGCGCCTCCACCTGCAGCTCCCCAGGCACCATCCGTGACAAGCCCAGATCGGCCTCCCCATTTTGCACGAAGGCTCCAATCTCGACGGATTCCTCAATGCGGATCACGATGTCCACGTCCGGATACAAGCGGGTATAGCGATGGATCAGATGAGCCAGTGAAGTGCGGGCGATCATCGGGGATACGGCGATCTGGAGCTTTTCTGTATAGCCTTGGCGCCACGCCCGTAAATCTTCCAAGCCGCTGTTCCAGTCTTCCAGCAGCCGCTTGGCATGGGGCAAAAAGCGCCGTCCGGCAGGTGTCAGCCTCACTCGTTTGCCTACTCGTTCAAACAGCGGGATGCCTAGGGTCCTCTCCAGCTGGCGAATATGCTGACTCACGGTCGGCTGGGCGATAAACAACGTCTCTGCAGCCTGGTGGAAGTTTTCACTCGTTGCGGCCATGACAAAGGTTTGCAGAAGTCGAAAGTCGATGGCGTCCTACCTCCTGTCAAATGGCTGCTGGAGTCCTTCGATGCGAGAAACCGCTTGCTCTGCCTCTATGCGTAGCTTCTGGATGATCTCCGCAGCGCTTTCCTCTTCCCGCAGCTGGGCAACACCCTGTCCCGCCCACATGGACATGGCTTCACTGTCACTGTTCTGTGCTGCTGTCGAGCGAATCGGGTTTGTGACACGGTTTTGCAGCGGAAACGGCAAAGGATTTGCCTGATGATCCTTCATCGATTGGATAAATCGGTTATGTAAGCCGCGCGCAGGACGTCCCGAGAAAGCCCGTGTCACGCACGTATCGGTCTCTTTGGCCTGCAGCAGCCGTGCCTTGTATGCGGGATGTGCGGTGCTTTCGCGGGCTGTCAGGAAGCGTGTTCCCAGCTGTACAGCATCTGCGCCAAGCGAGATGGCTGCCACCATGCCGCGGCCATCCATGATCCCGCCCGCTGCGATAATCGGCAGCTCAGGGATTGACTGGGCAATGAGATTGACTAGCGGCAGTGTGCCAATCACGGCGCCATCCCCTTCCTCTCCCACTGCAAACGTTCCGCGGTGTCCCCCCGCTTCCCCGCCTTGGGCAACGATGGCGTCGACTCCTTCGTTTTTCAAGGCCAGCGCTTCTTCCAGCGTTGTCGCCATGCCGATCAGCTTCATTCCCGCTTGCTTAGCTTTTACCCCATATGTACCGGAAAGGGAAAATGCGAAGCTGAACACAGGCACACCTTCCTCCAGAATGATTTGAAACCGTTCTTCGATGGGGTCCGGCTGCAGCGGCAGCTCTCCTGTGCTCGGAGGCAAGCCGACCAGTGCCCGCTGTTCATTCAACCAAGCGAGGTAAGACTCCGTTACAGCCGGAGCTGCAACCTCGGGATAAAGCAGCAAATTGACGGCAAAGGGCTTGCTAGTAAGCGCCTTGATTTCACGGATGGCAGAGAGCAGCGCGTCCGGCGCCATATAAGCACCGCCCAGCGTGCCCAGGCCTCCCGCCTCGGAAACAGCGGCTACCAGAGCCGGTGAGGTAATGTTACCTGCCATTCCAGCTTGGACGATCGGCAATTGCACCTGAAAGTGATCACAAAATCGGGTCTGAAACATCTGTTACCCTCCCTTTTTGCTCAAATATTCCCAGTTTATCCTTTACTACAGCGGGAATAGATAGAGTAGGAACCGCTGCTGTTACCATCATTTTCAGGCATAGGTTCTCCTCCCTTTATTCTTCACCCTTACCCCTTTTGCAGCCCGCCTGCCCAGAAGGGGTCTTTATTTTGTCGATATCCCTTGCACAAGTTCAACCATTGATAGACTAGGGTCCATATCATTCGATTCGATCACAATCGCCATCATCCCGGTATCCGTACCCGACTCGTGCCATTCGCCAGCCGTCCAGAACGCTGCTTGGCCAGCCTTAATCGGCACTCTTTGACGCGATTCATCCGTCACCCAACCCTCTCCCTGGACAACGAGAAACAGCTGGGGCATTCCTGCCTGATGATACCCGACGACACCATCTGCATCCATATGCATGCACCCGATGTGTGCTCCCAGAGAAGTCTGAATGATGCGGGACATGATCACATTCAAACTCTCGTACTGGTGAATCTCCCTGCCAATCTGTGCATCAAACCGAAAGATTTTCAAAAACCTTCCCCCTCTATTCCGTCAAAACCAAATATTCCGATAATCGATCCAGCCGAGCGAATTCAGCATGACGCCCTTTAGCGCCGGATCGTAGGCAGACTGCTGCCGCGAGTGATAGAGAAACAGCATCGTCCGCTCAGCTACCAATAATTCTTCAATCACCTCTAGCTTCTGCAAACGCACGTCTCTTTCCTGCTCTTCGATCGCCGCTTGCACTCTTGCATCCAGCTCCACACACAGTTCCTCGCTCAATTGATAGCGAAAAAAGCTGTTTTCCGCCCGATACATTTCCACGATCGCGAATTGAATATCCTCATCCATCACCTCGCCTGCCAAAATCATATCGGCTTCATTGGCATGGACGGCTTCCTTCAATTTTTCAATCGGCAGTACCTTCACGTCGATCCGAATGCCGTAACGAGCGTGCGCCTGCGCAATCCAGACGGCATCCTCCTCGTTGCCCGCTCCTTCGTAGGTGTACAGCTTCAGGACCTCCCCTTGATAGCCGCACTGTCTCAGTTGTTCAGCAGGATCGACGGGAAGCGGTTCATTCCCTTTCTCCTGCACCTGTTGGCTGCGATGCGGAAAAAAGCTGTAGGCGAGACAATAACGGCTTTCGCCCAAATCAGCGATCAGCTTCTTTTTGTCCAGCAGCCGCTCCATGAGCTGCCGAAACGGTTTATTCTGCAGGATCCCTGGCTTTTTCAGTTGAAACGTCACATATTTGGCTCCGGTCTCGATATTGCCCATATCCAGCCAACGCTCCGGATACTCATCCGAACGTTTAAACGGAAGGTAAGCAAGCCGATAGCCGTCCACTCCTTCCTTGATGCCATGCTTTACCAGCTCGGGCAATACCCAGACCTCCACTCGATCCAGATGGGGTCTGCCCAAAAAGTAGGATGGGAAAGCTTCCAGCACAAACTGCGTATCGTCATTACGCACCAGACGGAAAGGGCCGCTGCCGATCGGATAGCGGGAAAAATCTCTACCTGTTTCCGCGCACATCTCGGTGGGCACAATCGACAGACGATCGGAAGCCAGAAAGTGCAAAAAGAGCGAATTGGGTCTAGCCAGTTCAATGCGCAGGACCGTTTTTTTCACGACCTCCATGTGCGTGATCTCCGCAACCATCCAAGCAAAAGGCGACTTCACAGCTGGATTTCCGATTCGCTGCAAAGTCGCTTTGACATCTTCGGCCGTCAGTTCCCGGCCATGGTGGAAGAGAATGCCTTTACGCAAATAAAAGGTCCAGCAGCGCATCTCTTCATCACACTCCCAATGGTGGGCGAGCAGCGGGACGAACGTATCAGACGCAGCGTCGTACCGGACCAAGGTGTCAAACACCTGCTTCACCATATGAGCTTCGGTGCGCCTTACCGTAAAAGCAGGGTCTATAGCCGGAATCGGTCGATAAAACGGCATCCGTAATGTATCGACTTGCTGCTGAGGAGTATCTACCACCTGATAGCCAAAATGCTGAATTAACCAGCTGAAAAATCGATCCTTCCCCTCCGAGCGAATGCTCCACTCGTGCAACAGTCTGATCGCTTCCTCCACATTTCCCTTCAGCACATGCTGCTGCGCGAGCTGTGTAAGGATTTCCTCCAGCTCGACCCGACAGGTTAACCAAGAGTGGTTTCCCCGCCCGCGCCCCGGACTCCATTCAATCCATTCGATCTCTGCCATCTGTCGGAGGATCAGCTTCACATTGCGTGTGGAACAGCATAAAACGTCCGTCAGCTCCTGGAGCGTCGTCTGTATCTGACTGCCGACCCGTACGTTGGAAAAATGGGTGCAGAGCCGCAAGTAATGATAAGCCAGCTGCATGTTGTCCGTCCTTTCACCTCTAAAAGGGGAAATTGAATTGTGATAAGCTTACACTTTTTCTTCCCCTTTTTTCAATGAAAAATAGGGGTACGCAAAAAGGAGGGTTTCTTATGTCTCACGCAAACACTGACGCTTCATCCGTTCGAACGGATAAACCTCTCACTCAAAGTGTCTGGCGCAACCGGAGCTTCCTCATCCTATTTTTGGCGGGAGCCGTCATCAGCTTTGGAAGCAAAGTTTACGAGCTTGCCCTGCCACTGATTATCTATGAGATGACCCACTCCTCCGTCTATATGGCATCCATGCGGGCGATTGAGTTTGTTCCCAACCTGCTTCTGGCCATGTTCATCGGGGTGCTGGTCGACCGATTTCATAAAAAGAAATGGATTCAAACCATGGTCGGGATGCAAGCTTTGATTCTACTCGTCCTGTACGCTTTGGTAGAAACAGGTGTGGTGCACTTGTACCATTTCTATTTGGGCGGCTTCCTGCTGATGACCTTCAACTACGGCTTTGGCAATGCGCGCATGAGCATCGTAAAGCAGGCAGTGCCGCAAACGCTGCTGACCTCGGCTAATGCCAAGTTTTCGTTCATCGGCACTTTTGTCGAGATCATGGGGCCCGCCATTTCCGGCTTTATCCTGCTCTTTTCCTCCTTGCACGATGGATTGATCCTGACGGCCATTGCCCTATTTCTGGCATTGATCACCTTATCCTTTTTGGACGGGAAGCAATTTGAGCCGAAGCCTGCAGAAGGCTCTTTCTGGAATTCTTTTATCGACGGATGGCGAGAGCTGCTGCGCAACCGTCCGCTGTGGTTGATCACGCTGCTTGTCATCTTTTTGAACGCCACGGCCGGGATGTTCGATGCCATGGTCATCTTTTTTGCCAAAGATCATCTGCATCTCGATAACGCTCAGCTGGGACTTGTTCTTTCTGCTGCGGGACTGGGAGGATTGGTCGGGAGCATGCTGGTGGAAACCTGCCGTAGGCGGATACCCACCGGCAAGCTGCTCGGACTCACTATTTTTGCACTTGCTCTCGCCTATCTGCTGATGTTTTTCGCCGATCATGTCTGGTTGATGTGTGCGTCACTGTTTGTCAGCGGTCTGGTGGGGACGATAGAGAATATCTGCATCTGGACATTCCGTCAGGAGACGACGCCCACTCCGCTGATCGGTCGCATTACCGGGATTACCGGTTCTATTTTTAAGCTGGGGATGGTGTTTACCATTTTCGGCTCCGGCTGGATTTCCGAATGGTTCGGGGCTTCTTATGTATTCCTTGCCGCAGCCGTGGGGAATCTGCTGATCTTCATGGTTTATCGAAAAATGTCTTTGTGGCGGTTGAAATAGTACTGGAAGAGATTGTGCAAACATGCTGGTGGGGGAAGAGAGGGCAGGGCTGCGTTCTTGCCACACCCGCAAGGGAGTGGAGACTGTCCGGCTCCGCTGCCAAAAACGGTACGCCGCGCAAAAGGGTTCAAAGAAGCCTTTACAACCGATGGGGTTGCGCGACAAGCGTGTACCGTTTTTGGCAGCTCCACCTCAGCAGGTGTGACAATGACTCCGCCCGTCCCTCTCTTCCCTTCCTTACGTGGCTGGTACATAAATCAAACGGACGAAAAGAAAAAGCTTGAAAGCTCTTTACTGCGGAGCGGGCAGTCCTCTCTTACAGCGTGGCGTGGCGTAGCATAAAGGCGGCGTTTCGAAAAATACTCTTCCTACTGCAGCCACTCTACACCTAACACAAAAAAAGGAGCCGTCCTTATCATATAGGGACGACTCCTTTTCCTAGAACAGATCTTTTTACACCTTGAAACGACCAATCAATTCCTGCAACTCTTCCGCCATGTGCGAGAGGGCTGCTGCCGAAGCAGAGATCTCCTCCATGGAAGCCAGCTGCTCTTCCGTTGCCGCTGATACTTCCTGAGTGCCAGCAGCTGCCGAGTCTGCCGCTGTCGCAATCGCTTCAATCGCTTGGACCACTTGGGACGTCGACTCCATCATGTGACGGGAAGACCCGGAAACCTCTTGGATCTGTTGGGCGACCACCTGGACAGCCAGATGAATCTCCGTAAAAATGTCGCCTGCTGCAGTGACCAAACCAATGCCTTCTGTCACATCTTTCTTTCCAGCTTCCATCCAATCTACCGCTTTATTGGTTTCGGCCTGAATGCCCGTGATCAGATCCGCGATTTGCTGAGCGGATTGGGAAGATTGCTCCGCCAGCTTGCGCACCTCGTCCGCGACGACAGAGAAACCTCGTCCATGCTCTCCTGCCCGCGCGGCTTCAATCGCAGCATTTAAGGCGAGCAGGTTGGTCTGCGCAGCAATGCCAGTAATCACTTCGACAATCTGACCAATTTCCTGAGAACGTGCCCCTAGCCCTTTGACGACTTCTCCCAGCTGATTCATCGTATGCTCAACGGTCCCTACCTGAGTAATAGCGGTTTCCATCCCTTGGTTTCCAGATTGGGCAAGCTCCGCTGTCATCATCGCCTTGGCGGAAGCAGACTCTGCATGATTAGATATCTGCTGCACAGCTCTAGAAAGCTGCTCGATCGATTTCGAGCCTTTTCTTACACTCTCTACCTGCTGTTCGGTGCCGCTTGCCACGCTATGTGTGGTAAGGGCAATATTTTCGGTAGCTTTGCCAGTTTGCTCGGCACTTGCTGTCAATTGCTCAGAGGAGGCAGCCACTTGGTCGGCATTTGCCCGTACTTGCAGAATCAGCTCACGCAAGTTGGCCAGCATGGCATTGAAGGATTGGCTCAGATCACCAAGCTCGTCTTTTGATTTTACAGATAATGTACGGGTTAAATCGCCTTCGCCTTCCGCAATTTCTTTCATTTGGAGGTTGATTTGACGAATAGGCACAGCAATGGAACGATAAAGGAAATATCCAATAATCAGTCCGAATATAACGGCAACCGTTGCAACCACAATTCGCACTGTCATGCGAACCGAATCTTGTCCTTTTTGATAGTCCAGATCAGCCAACAATTCCTGACCGACTTGATTAGAAAAGGAGTCTAGTTCCTGCTCCAGCGCTTTTCTTGCATCCCGCTCTTTTCCCATCTGTATGCCGATTGCTTCTTCTTTTTTACCGGATGCATAGGTTTCACGTGCCTCTTTGCTCGCTTGGTAAAAGTCTTCGAATGCTTTTTCTATCTTTTCTATTTCATTTATGTTATCTGTTCCATACTTTTTTAAATCAACAAATGATTTACGCACATCTTCAGCCTTCGCTTCTGTATCCTTTACGAACTCTGAATCGTCATGCAAAAAATATCCCCGTTCATCATTCGAAATGCCAGCGATACGATACTGTACGTTTTTAACTAAAAAACGCAGTTCTTGATCGCCCATCATCTCTCCATAATCGGTTGTAATCTGTTTGGTAGATACACTGGCTAAAACAGAATAACCCAATAGAATCAAAAGCATTCCGCCTATTGCGACAACTAATTTTCCCCTTATTTTCATCATTTTCCCTCATCTCAATTTTTCCGTTATCGGCAGACATCTGCATATTGTTGTCCTCCATATTCTTATACCACCAAATGATCATAATCAAAACAAAAAACTCGAATTTTGTCGATAATTGTCAAAATGTGTGTTTTGTTCATAGAATCCTGGATAGAGTTTCCAAATCTAAGCGATTCCTTTGCCTTTATGAAAACTGATAGAGACTTCCCCTCATATGCTCGTAAAGCACTACTAGAAAAAGAAAAGCGCCCAAGAACGGTTGCTCTTGAGCGCATTTTTCCATGATTATTTTACGGTGACAGACACTTTTACGATTTTTCCACCATACGTAACCAAGATGGTCGTCTTTCCTGCTTTTTGTGCGGTAATGACTCCGCCTTCAATGCTGGCAACGGTCTTATCCGCAGACGTCCAATCCGCTTTTTCCGTTACCATTTCAGAAGACTTGTCTGAAAAGGTCGCCTTTGCGGTCAGTGCTTTGGTTTCCCCTACTTTCAGGGTTACCCTTGATGGATCCACTGTCAGCTTGGAGATCATGTCCACTTCCACCTGAATCGCAAAGGTTTTACCGCCATACTTGGCCGTAATTTTTGTCTTTCCCGGTCCGACTGCCTTTACGACACCTTTTTCTACGGTCGCTACCGCACTGTCTTCTGTGCTCCATTCTGCGAGTTCCGTAACAGCAGCCTTCGTCTTGTCAGAGTAGATGGCGGTAAGCGTTAGCTGCTCGGTTTCCGTTTGGCGCAGGGCAAGCTTTTTAGAGGAAAGCTCAAGCTTCGAAACCATGTCCACCTCTACAGGAATAGTGACTGTTTTGCCTGCATGCTTGGCTGTGATTTTCGTTTTTCCTGAACCAATCGCGGTAACCGTCCCTTTCTCAATCTGGACAATCCCGCTGTCCTGAACGGTCCATTCCACGAGCTCTGTCACGTCCGCCGTCTTTTTATCCGAGTACGTCGCTGTTATCGTCAGCTTATCCGTTGCTCCTGCCCGCAGCGTCAGTTTCTTCTGGTTTGCAGCAAGCTTGGATACCACATCGATTTCTACCGGAATCGTCAATTTCTTGCCCTTATAGTTTGCGTATACTTTGGCTTTGCCAGATTGAACGGCTGTCACCAGCCCCGCTTCCACACGGGCAAGCTCATTATCAGACGAGCTCCAATCCGCCAGTGCGGTCACATCCGCAGTCGTCTTGTCCGAATAAGTGGCAGTCAATGCCAACTGCTGCGTGCCCCCTTTTTTGAGCTTCAGGGATTTGGTGTTTGCGGTGAGCTTGGTGATCTTCAATTCTTGCTGCTCACTTTGCACGGATACTTTGCCGCTTTGCGCATGGATCGGTTGACTCACAGCACCGGCTAACACGGCACCTGTGAGCAGAAATGAGAAGAAGGCTTTACACAAGGGTTTATGTATGTTTGCTTTGTTCATGGGTTCTCTCCTCAGCTAGATTGGTAGTCTTATCCTTTATTTTATCGGACATCTCTCTCTTATCCATAAGATTTTTTTACAATAAAAGGAACTATCCGGGTGAGACATACTGGCTCCTCAATAGGAAAAAGCGTGCGTATTTGTCTTTATCCGACGAATCGCCCGCTTTTTTTACCTGTTAGCCTGCTATAGGTGATGCGTTCATCCCTTGCTGCCATTTTCGCTCGACCTGCTGGATCATCCTGTATTGCAGCCAGCCTGCGGCAATCATCATGAACGCTACGATGGCAAACGTCCCTTCGCCGCCCCACTGCGCAAAGGCCAATCCGCCAAGCACCGGACCGATACCTCTTGAGATCTGCCAGTTCAGGCCATACACCGAGAAGTATCTTCCTCTCATTTCCGGAGGTGCGATCAGTGATACCGCTTTTTGCATATGCGGGCCGACAAGCATTTCTCCAACCGTAAACAGCATCTCCACCGCCACCAAAATCGCGAAGCTCGGGGCGAAACCATAGCCAAGCGCAACCACCATTAAGGTCACATAGGCAAACAAGATTACTTTTGACGAAGCAAGATGTTCCGACCGCCGTGCAATCCACATTTGCAAGAAAATCACGGTCGTTCCATTGATGGTCATAAGCCAGGCAAAAATGGTCTGATAGTTCTCAAACCGCTCCTTCAGGTGAAGCGGAAAAACCGTTTCCACTTGCGCATACAGCATGCTCACCGGTATCGCCAAGAGGGTCATCCAAAACAATGGGGCATGCTCCCGCATTACCAGTCGCGGAGCCTTCTCCTGCTGATTCTTCCCATCCGTAGAAGACGGCAGAGTTTCGGGCACCTTCCACCAGAGGATCACTGAATATATGAGCATAGCAGCTGCCGATATGCCAAACACCAGCACAGGATTTTGCGTAAAGAGCACCAAGCCGAGCAAAGGACCCGCTGCTGCACCTACGTTGAGTGCCGTGTGCAACAAGGCAAACACTTCAGCACGCTGCTCCTGTGGCACGACATCGCTGACCTGTGCGTTAGCCGCCGGGTTAAACAGCGCCTGACCTAATCCATTGAGCACCGTGATGCAGGCAAAATGCCATACATCCTCTGCAAACATAAAGCCAATCATGGAGCACGTCTGGATCAATTGCGCCGCAAGCAACACCGGTTTTCGCCCATACCTGTCGGAAAGTCCGCCTCCCCACAGGCTGATCAGCATACCAGTCAACGGCTGCAATCCCACGACAATCATCGGAATGAGAATGGAGCCTCCCATTTTTTCATACAGATACAAAACCAGAAAAGGACGCAGCATAAAACCAGTCAAGGACGTCAGCGCTGTTCCCCAAGCCCGTACCCAGATGGCCGTGTCGTATCGATCGTACATGGCAGTGATCCGTGTTTTCCATTGCTGCAGATATCCCATTCTCCATCCACTCACTCTCTCTGTTTGTTACCACAGGTTGCCAATTCATTGTTGCTCGTTAGCTTTATTCTAACTGGATAAAGATGAAGAAAAAGTGTAATGTGAAAGCATAGTTTTTCATCTTTTTCGAGGAGGGCACCTGTATGCAGTTGGCCAACCATTATGTACGCCTGCGGAACCACTTCCCCGCCATTAAGGAAGGGACAAGGGTCGCTGTATCCCTGCAACAGCTCGCCGATATTCTCTGCTGTACCACGAGAAATGCGAATTTTCTGCTAAAGCGGATGACCGAGGCTAGCTGGATTACTTGGGCAGCCGGGCGAGGCCGCGGAAATCTTTCTCAACTCACTTTTCATGTAGAAGGAGAAAGCCTCCTCGTCGAGCTGGCACAGGAGCAGGTGCGCAAGGGAGAAATTCGCGAGGCGCTGGATCTGATCAATGATGCCCACATCAGCTCACGCCATAAAACGCAATTTGTCGAGTGGCTGAACAGCCAATTCGGTTTTTATACGGAAGCACGCGAAAAGAAGAAAGTGGATACGCTGCGGTTTCCACTAAGCAACCCCTTCGGCACGATCGATCCTGCCTTCGCCTTGTTTTCCAAGGAAGCGCATATCGTCCGGCAAGTGTTCGACACGTTGGTCGGCTTTGATCCGGTCAGCAAGCAAATCAAGCCGCATCTCTCCCACTATTGGGAAGCTGATTCTACACGTACCGAGTGGACGTTTTACATGCGAAAAGACATATTATTTCACAATGGTCAGGAGTGCACCTCGCAGGATGTTGCCTTTACCATTCGCCGGTTGATGGATGCGTCGCTACGTTCCCCTTACCGTTGGATGTTTGCCCAGGTGGAGAACATACTCACCCCCGATCCCCATACACTAGTGATCAGATTGAAGGAGCCCAATCATCTGTTTCTCCATTACATGGCTGCTCCCCATGTCTCGATCCTGCCGGAAGCGATTGTCACTGAGAAAGGGAAAGCATTTTTTCAATTGCCCGTCGGTACGGGTCCCTTTCAGGTTACGCATTATGATGATGTGAAGCTGATCCTGGAGGCGTTTCCCTCCTATTTTCAGGAGCGCGCCCATCTCGATCGGTTGGAGATCTGGTTCATTCCGTTGGCAGAGAATGAATCGGCCCGGACCGATATGTTCCAGATGCGCTATCTGTCCTCCCATTCTTCCCCCGTAATCCTGCCGGGCTGGAAGGGAATCGAGCAGCTGCAAGCAGGCTGCAAGTATCTGTCGCTCAACCTGTCCAAACAAGGACCTCAGCAGCACCCCTCCTTTCGTCTGGCGTTAAAGCATGCCGTGGACTACGAGCGGTTGATCAAAGGACTGCCCAACAAGACATTTGTCTTGGCCAACTGTCTCTTGGCTGAGCAAGAGCCGAGTGAGCTAGTCTCGGCCTATGATCCCGAGCTGGCAAAAAAACTGCTGCAGGAAGCCGGATACCAAGGGGAGACCTTGCGATTTTATACCCATCCCCACCGGGAAAAAGAATCCCTTCTGATCTCCGAAATGGCACGGGAGGTAGGCATATCGATCGAGGTTTCCTTGCACTCAGTCGAAGACATACTGTTTACCGATAAGGGGCGCGAAGCCGATCTGATGTGTTCGGACGTTGTCTTTGACGATGATATATTGTTTTCCTTGCTGGAGACCTTGCAGACCGAAAACAGCTATTTTCACACACAGATCGGCGAAACACTGAGCGCTTTTTTGACAACCGAGATCGTGGGAATTTTACGCGAGCCCGATTCCGGTCAGCAGCTCTCCCGCCTCTTAGGCTTGGCTCAGCGGATTATTGATCATGGCGCGATCATTCCCCTTTGCCGCCATAAGCAGACCACGTATTATGATCCGTCTCTGAAAGGAGTCACGCTCAGTTCGTTTGGCTGGGTCCCTTTCAAAAACATCTGGTTTCAGCCAGATCGCAAAACAGGCTGGCAATAACTCTCCTTTTACGAGAGCTGCCAGCCTGAAACACTTGGTTGTTCGCTTGGTTTACAGCCTTTCAATCACCTTGTCGATCAGCCCATACTGCAAGGCTTCCTCTGCAGACAGATAATAGTCGCGGTCCATATCCTTCATGACCTTGTCAAAAGGCTGTCCGCTGCGCTCCGAGATGATTCGGACCAGCATCTCACGCATCTTGAGTATGCGCTCAGCCGCGATGATCATATCGCTCGCCTGACCTTGGGTGCCGCCCCATGGCTGGTGAATCATGACCTCCGCATTAGGCAAGGCATATCGCTTGCCCGGCGCGCCCGCTGCGAGTAATACTGATGCCTTCGATGCCGCCATCCCGACACAGATCGTGGAGACATCCGGCTTGATAAACTGCATGGTATCGAAAATCGCCATGCCTGCTGTCACCGAACCGCCCGGGGAATTGATGTACAGATGAATATCTTTCTCTGGATCTTCCGCTGCTAAGAACAGCATCTGCGCAACGATGGCATTGGCGACCTGATCATCGATCGCACTGCCCAGAAAAATAATGCGATCCTTCAGCAGGCGGGAGTAAATATCATAGGATCTTTCCCCATAACTCGTCTGTTCCACTACTACAGGCACCAAATTCATCTGAACATCCCCTTTCGCTTACCTACGCTGCCAGGCGCATGCTGGCTTGCGGCGCAGTTGTTTTGGCTGGTGCTTCGCCGAATCCTGACGAAACCATCGTGATTCTCACAGGCTCTGCTCCTTGGCTTTGCTCTTGCTCCACCGACCATTGAGTGACCGTCGATTCCTGGACAATCCCGCTTTTGTCTCCGGCGGCCGGGAACGGGATCACACGCCCCTCTTTTGTCTGCTCTACATGATTGACCATATTTGCCTTGGATGGGACCTCTTCATTTTTTCGCACCTGCCATACAAGCACTGATTTCATTTCTGATCGCCTCCCGGTTCAATCTGTGGATAGACAGCCATGATCACTTGGAAAAGCTGCTCGCCATCGCTGGTGGCATTGTACTTTTTCACAAGCTGCTGCACCATTTGCACATACTCCGCTACGAATGCCTGCCGTTCTTCCTGATTAGCCAGTGCAACACTGGTCTGAAGCGTGGCGCTGGGAATTTCCTCTTGCCCGTCTGAACGCTCCAAGAGAAGCAGTGCATCACGCTTCATCCGCTCGGAGGTCGTCACCAGATGGGACAATGAGCCTTGATCCTTCAAGCGTTGGACCATCTCATCCTTCCATCCCAGCGATTCGGCCAGGATGAAGGTTTTCGCGATCGCCTGATACAAGACCTCCACCAGATTGCGCACCTGCCTTGTGCCTACACGGCGAACAAGCCCCACCTTTTCCAACGCCTTCAGATGGTAGTTGATTCGTTGTGCGGTTTCCCCCATGCTGCGGGCAACCTCTGCCGCAGAGGCCGGCTCGACTAATTTGCCAAGCAGCTCTGCGCGCAGCGGATTTAACAGCACCATCGCCTGTTCCGGCTGCTCGACAACATACGATTCCATCATCTCCTGCAGCAAAGTATCACCCCCTTACACAAAACATATTATTCACGTAAAAACATTTTATTACGTGATGATTTATTTGTCAAATGACATCCATTCGCCATCCTCCGGAATGTGCACCTGCCCAGCCAGCCCTGCAGCTGCAGTGACTTCTTTTAATTCCGCACGCGTCAGCAGGCAGTGATTCCACGCTTCCATGTGGACAGCTGCGACCCGTGTGGAAGGTGCATGCTGGCATACCTGAATCACATCTTCACTCGTCATCGTAATCGGGTCCCCTTGCAGAAAACGCGCAGCTCCTGCATTGACGACCGCAACATCCGGCTGATGCGTTGCCAATGCATTCTCCACCCCTTCGCACCAGATCGTATCCCCGGCAATATAGAGGCTCGGCTCCTGCTCGCTGCGCAGGACAAACCCAGCTACTATGCCCATCGCCTTGCCGATCTCTCCAGTTCCGTGCTGACCGTCTGTGCGATGGATCATAATTCCTTCCCAATGCATTTCCTCTTCTACCGGATGCACGAATTGAAATCCATGCTCCTTCAACTTTTCTTGATCGACTGGTTGAGCAATGACGGGAATCTGTTTGGATAACCGAGCGATCGCTTCATCATCCAAATGGTCCCGATGCAGATGGGTAATGATCACGGCATCCACGTCAAGCAGCTGTTCCCGATCCACTGGCAATTCTACCAGCGGGTTCGCTTTTTGATTCGGCGTATTGATGGTAGCAGGCAAGGAGCCCGCACGGCTGAACATCGAATCGACCAGAAGTCGTTTTCCTCCATACTCTATGAACAGGGTCGCATGTCGCACCAATTGCATTTTCATCGTGCTGGCGGACGCATCCGCAAGATGGAGGAGCTCGGGATCATCGAAGGGTACACGGTCCGGGTGAATCTGTCCCTCAAGTAATTGAAATAAGGGGCAAGCATTAAAAAAACTGCCCGGTGTAATCGTACCGAGCAGTGGAGGGATTATTTCTCTAATTTGAACTGTTTCACCGCGTCATGCAGCTCTTTAGCCATCTCGCTGAGCGATTGAACAGCGTTAGAGATTTCATTGATAATGCCAAGCTGTTCCTGGGATGCCCCTACGACACTTTGCGAATGCAGGGAGGAATCACGTGCGATTCGGGACATTTCCTCGACCGATGCGGTCACTTCTTCTGTGCCTGCAGACATTTCTTCGGAAGCGGCGGATACCTCCTGGATTTGCTCCGCTACGTGCTGTACCGAGCGCAAAATTTTCTGGAACGCCTCCCCAGCTTCCTGTACGACCTGAATCCCGGAATCAACCTCGGTGTTTCCTTTTTCAATGGCCGTGACAACCCGGCTTGTATCTGACTGAATTTCGGTAATCAATGTGGTGATCTGATCTGCAGAGAGCTTGGACTGCTCCGCAAGCTTGCGCACCTCGTCTGCCACCACCGCGAAACCACGGCCATGTTCTCCCGCTCGTGCCGCTTCAATTGCCGCATTCAAGGCGAGCAGATTGGTTTGGGCCGCAATATCGACGATCACGCTGACGATTTGACCGATCTCCTGCGAGCGTATCCCCAGCTCCTTCACCGCTTGGGAAGAGCTCGTGACCGAGGCCCGGATGGAATCCATCTGACGCACGACTTTTTGAATAGCCTCGTTCCCCTGCTCCGCTTCTTTCGCTGTATCCAGAGAGGCTTCGGATACTGTAGAGGAGGACTCTGCGATTCGGCTGATTCCGATCGCCATTTCCCCCATGGCCTTCACGCTTTCCGTCGCACCGACCGCCTGTGTCTCCGCACCCGCAGCAACCTCTTGAATCGATTCCGAAATTTGTTGGGCAACCTGCACGGTATGCTCTGCACTGGCAGACAGCTCTACCGCCCTTGCCGACAAATGATTGGCACTTTCATTCACCTTGGTGACAACCTCGTGCAAACCGTCCATCATCTTATTGAAATCGGCTGTCAACGAGCCAATTTCATCCTTTGACTCATAGGTTCCACGCACCGTCAAATCTCCGCTTCCCGCTTGCGTCATCAACTGCTGCATGTCCCTGAGCGGACCGGTGATCATGCGGGTGATGAACAAGCCTACCAATACAGCCAGGACAATCGCCAGCACGGTAATGGCAATCATGATCAGATAAGCCATCTGAGAAAGTCTGGAGCTTTCTTCGTTCAGCTCTTTCGAAATGGTAACATTGTGCTCGACAAGCGTATTGAGCAGGGTGGTCACTTGCGTCCGGTAATTGTACAGATAGTTTACGTATTCTTCATACGCCTCTTTCTGGTGGTCCAGCTCCGCCTCCTGCATGACGACCAGCAGCTCATTGCGATAGTCA
The DNA here is from genome assembly GCA_035644815.1 of Bathyarchaeia archaeon. Classification (GTDB taxonomy): domain Bacteria; phylum Bacillota; class Bacilli; order Brevibacillales; family Brevibacillaceae; genus Brevibacillus_F. The sequence goes on from DASQNU010000208.1 coordinate 20,972, forward strand.
TTCAACACCTTTTTGTAATCGGCAAATTTCTTCTTTTCCACCGAGTCTAGCTGGGATGCTTCATACTGCTTAATGAGCTCGTCCGTTTTCTTGAGCAAGTCATTGATCTTACGTTTGGTCCCTTGCTTTTGCTCCTTCGCATTGGAGAGGATCATCTCCAGTACATACGATTCGATTTCTCCCCGATAGGCGCGAATATCATTCAGCGTCTTGATCGACAGCAGGCTGTCTTGGTACATCACGTCCGAATTCGCCTTCATCTTGGTCATGTTGAGGAATCCGGTCATCCCGACCGCCAGCATGAAAATGACGACAAGAATCTGAAGCACCATGATCTTTTTGGAAATTTTATAATTGCGCAAAAACTTCATTGCTTACTTCCCCCTTTTGTCCTATGTCTTTGTAAGCAATTTAATCCCTATTTACCAATCATAACCTTGACCTGCCTAGTTCTTCAAGCTGGAAGAAAAGTTTTATCGGATTTGTAGGGAACATTGTGGTGGGGGAAGGGAAGACCGGGCTGGGCTCCGTTCTTGCCAAACCCGCAAGGGAGTGATTACTGTCCGGCTCCGCTTCCAAAAACGGTACGTTGCGCAAAAGTTTCAAGGAAGCGTACTCATACGTAGAGGTTGCGCAACAAGCGTGTACCGTTTTTGGAAGCTCCACCTCGGTAGGTGTGGCAAAGACTCCGCCCGTCCCGGTCTTCCCTTCCTTACGTGGCTATCTCGCAAAAGTTCAGACTGGTGAAAAAAACAGAAAAAGAACTTGGCATGTCATGAAGTTTCAGCCATGCAGGGAGCAGCCGCTTTTCTACCAAAACAAATACAAAAAGGCAGTCTCCCGAACTACAGGAAACTGCCTTTTCCCTACTTTATTGTGGCGGAGCGGTCGTAGATAGGAAACCTGCCGCTATGAGAACCGCACATGCGATCACAAATTCAGCTCGCAAGCTGCGGAAAAGCGAGGTTACTATCGTCGTCTTCTCTTCCCTTTCTCCCGATTGCTGTACAAGATTGATGCGCGGCAGCAAGTAAAAACGATGATAGCCTGCCAGGATCAAGGCAACCGCAAAAATAGAGATTTTCACTAGTAATGTACTTCCATAGCTGCTGATAATCAGCTGATCGATATCATCGAGTCGATAGACACTTAACACCAACCCCGATACGATGACCACGCCGATCGTAATCAGGGCAATACGCGAGAAGTGGACAGTCGCTTTGTGTAAGAGAGCCACTCCCTGAGCCTCTTTGTTCAGTGTGAAGGAACCGATGGTCAATCCGGCCAAGCCTCCGGTCCATACCGCACCTGCCAAAAAGTGGACCGTATGCATCAGGATCGGAATGAGGATCGAACCCGTCGTTCCCATCGCGTGTCCGGTCAATGGAAAGGTCAGCATCAGGAGAACGATGAGGCCTGCCCTTCCGATCTGTACAACCGTTTCCTGTCCAGATGTCAAGCGAGCAAGAAGCATTAGCAGCAATACGAGCAAAGGTCTTAGCCAGCTTACGAATCCGATCAGAGTGGAGGAAAGAATAGTCAATGCCATTTTGCCTATCGAATCTGTCGTTCCTTGCAGCTGCGCTGCCAGGCCATATACGTGACTCACCCCCGCAATGACGAACACGATAAAGCTTGCCACCAACAGGAATCGTTCCGTCCCAGACTCCTGCTGCAGCGATTTTCCCACCATCTGTTCAAACGGCTTCCAGAAGCGTAGAAAAACCATTGCTCCCAGCATCGTCGCAACGAGAACTTCTACGATGCGAATTCGCGTATGAACCGAATGGGAAGAGCTGTGGTTTCCATGTTCATGCCCATGTTCCTGTAAGGCCATCACAGGCTCAGAGGAATTTGCTCCATCCTGGTCTTCTTGCCCTTTTGTCTCCAGGATTACATCAGCAACGCTTCCTTCCTTTGGAGGGGAAGCCGCAGCGTTCGCCTCCGTTCCTTCCAGCACCTCCGGCGAATTCACTCCCGTATTTGCCTTGTTTCCTTGTTCTGCTTCGACCCCTTGTGATTCACCGTCCTGTACTGCAGGGGTGTTTGTCTCACTCAATGTTAGCGTACGATTTGCTTGCTTCGGTGTTTCGCTCGCCTGAGGCTGCGCGGTCTTGACATTCTGTGCTGGTTTGTCAGCCGCTTCCTCTGCGGGCTTCCTTGGATCAACAGTCACAACAGGCTGTCTCGGGACGGGTTTAGCTGGTGCAGCAGGAGCGGTGACAACCGGTTGCTCCTGTTTTTGCGATTGAACAGCTGGTGCTGGCGTTATTGCACTGGCAGGTTCCGACTCCGGTTCATCGAGCGATTGCGTCTCCGAAGGACGGGACTTGGGCAGCGGCACTCCCACGGCAAAACGGTAAGAGCCTTCCGTGACATGCGTATCTACCGACAATACTTGCCATACCACTTTGTAAACACCGTCTTGCAACGGCTTTATGTGTAGGACAAGCCCATTGTCTCCCAGCCCTTCTTTCGTTCCCGGAATGGTGTTGCCTGCTGCATCCAGCAATGTGAGCGAGCTAAGATTTGTATTGATGTTTTCTGAAAACTGGACGCGAATTTGCGTAGGCGATTCCTTGATCTCTGACTCCTGGATGGGGGCAGATTGATCGATGTAGGCATGTGCGTCAGCGACCGATGGGCTTAGCAGGAGAGCCAGCACGCTGAATATCCATAGGAAGTGTGTGATCCATCGTTGTCTCATTCCTTCTCCCCCTTCTTTACATAGTGAAGCCGCCGACACATATCGGCGACTTCATGAAAACGCTTTGCTCTCTATTTGGTGTGAATATGGATCGCCGCCGGGACCGACCCTACTGGAGCGAGCACTTCGACTGACCCGCCAAGCGATTCAATGGTTTTGTCCAATTCGACTGTCCCTGTCCCATTGAAAGAGGAATCCACCGCTTTTTTCACTTGCTCCGCAGGGAGAAGGATTTTATCTTGCTGTAGATCCAGCCCTTGCACTTCTACTGCCTTTCCATTCACATAGAGCGACGGCTTTCCAGCTGCAGGCGCTTGCGGTAATGCCGATTTTCCGTTTTGTACGATAAAGGTCATCGTTGCTTCATAGTTGGTAGTATCATATTTGCCAGCTTCTTTTTCTTCGGTGGTCGGCTTAGCCCGGAGCAAATAGTAATCCGCTGGACCGGTTTTGAAGCTGATGAGGCCGTCTTTATCCGTCTTTAACACTTGAGCGTCCGAAGTACTGCGGCGAATGATGCTGACTTCTGTATCCGCCAATGGCTTTCCTTTCAGCTGCAGCTGTACCGACACGGTTTGGTCAGGAGTGATGGCTGCCGGGTTGAATTGAGGGACCAGCTCTGCGCGATCCGGGCTGACTGCTCTGCTGAATCCTTTCAGTTCTTTCACTCGATCCAGTGTAGGAATGTCGCTCACCGCTACAAAAGACTTGGCATTTCGCAAGGTACGGCTCGCCACTTCCCCGCTTTTGAAAATGCTGTCACCCTCTACCGAGATGATATACGCTCCCGGTTGGGATGCAGAAAAGGTGGATATGTAGGAGTTGTTTTTGCCTGGCTCTTCCGTCTCTTTCATCTCTCCAGTATAAAAGAGAGTGGAGGAAATATCGGATTTCTTACCAGCTGGAGTCGTCACAAATACTTTGGATGTATCTGTGCTCCATTTCCCTTCAATCCGATAGCTGGCGTGATGGTTGGAGTGGTTCCCCAGAAGCAGCTCGACATAGGAAACCTCGCCAGATGCAACGATCGGCGCATTCGTCTGAGACCAGCCATCATGGGCAAATGCCGGCACGGTCAGGGCAAGCGAAAGTGATGCAGCGGTTAGAAGTGAAGCAAGTTTTTTCATCTATCGTTTCCTCCCATTCATACTGAACCTGTCAGGTTGTTCGCTTTATCAGTATACGAAGGTGCCTGTCTCGGATTGTATGACCCAATCGGGCTATCTTCTTTTGCTAAAGTGAACAAACTGTGAAGAAAAGAGCTAACACGTTGCCCGAAAAACAAAAAACACACGCCGGTAACGACCACCGCGTGTGGGAACTCTTATTTTTTCATGATCATTTTTTGATATTGCACGATCAATATATCAAGCTCCTGACTCTTTTCCAACACACTTCCTGCATCCAGTGGGCTAAAGCGCCGATTGGCCAGCTCGAGCAGTTCTTGTTTTTTGCGTTCGATCTGTTCCAGCAGCACCTTTACTTGATCAGCCAATCTCATCCCTCATCCCCTCCGATTTGATCAAGCAATTGGGTAAGCTCATCAGGCGGATACGGCCTGCTGAATAAAAAGCCTTGGACTTCATGCACGTGCCATTTTTTCAGGGTAGTCATTTTTTCCTCTGATTCTACCCCTTCTACGACTACTCTCAAGCGCAATCCTAGAGCGAGCTGGATCATGGCTTTCACCAACTGATAAACCGAATCCTTCGCCATTTGCTTGGTCAGGGCACGATCGATTTTGATCCCGTCAACCGGCATCCGTTGCAAGCAGCTCAAGGCCGAATATCCAATGCCAAAATCATCCATATAAATCTGGATACCCAATCTTTTCAATTCGTGGAGTCTTTTGATTCCTTCCTGATTGTAGTAAATATCGGGGCTTTCTGTAACCTCAAACTGCAAAAAATTTGCACTTAACTCTAAATCTTGAAGAATTTGTGACACATTCTCTACAAACCCTTCTACTTGCAGCTGATAGACGGATAGATTGATCGCCACATGCAATTGCTCATAGCCGGCGGAATGCCATTTTTTCAATTGCATACAGGCCATACGGATGACCCAGATACCGAGTGGGATAATGGATCCGGTGCGCTCCGCAAACGGGATGAATTCGTCGGGGGAAACACTTCCGTATACGGGGTGCTCCCATCTTACCAAGGCTTCCACCCCTACGATTTGCTGTTTATATGGATTGATCTTGGGCTGGTAGTCAATATGCATTTCTCCACGCTTTTGTGCACCTTGCAGATCCTTGATCAATTGCAGCTTTCGCTGAACCGCCGGATCGACCTTCGCAGTCTCCCAAACACCGTTTCTCTCCACATATTCTTCCACCATACCATCCACCCCGTTTTTCGCGTTCCCGGCGCTTGCCAATCCCCGCCTTCGTTATCCATATTTTGCCTAAAACCGAGATAGAAAGGTATCCCCATGCTTTCCTGTTTTTGCTAGATCCAAGTAGGAAGGTTGGTTGGATAAAAAAAAGCCCCCTTTTTGAGGGAGCAGTATTTTCGAAACTATGACTCTTTCGCATCCAACGCCTTTTGATAAACATACGCGATCGCTTGTGTGCGATCGGTGACTTGCAGTTTCTGAAAAATATTGGTCAGATGGTTTTTCACGGTATGCTCACTGATATAGAGCGTCTCAGCGATCTCGCGGTTGGTCGCACCTTGTACAACAAGCACCAGCACCTCTTTCTCTCTTCCGGAGAGAAGCGGTATATCCATGATCCGTTGACGCAAAGGATCTGTCAGATCGCCTTCCGTTGCAGCGGCAACAGCAGCACTGCCCAAGGCAATCGTGCGATCAATGACCTCTCTGCTCTGCAAGAAGGCGTACACTTGTTGTCGCAGAACCGAATCATATCCCCAGAGTGGATTATGCAGGACGGTCAGCTTCTTTCCACTCTTCACGTATTCATAGAAGAGAGAAAGCAGCTGTGACTCATAGGAATAGGAAACGTTTCCTAGTGGAACTCGCGACCGATCACTTTCCTGCAAAGAGTGGTATTCGGCTAAAATCGAAAGCACCTTGGTGTGCTCCGGGATTGTCTCACGCAGAATATCCAGATCAAACGCTGCGATCAAGCATGCTTGCACCAGCGGGCGAATCTCTGCGGCTGGCTTGTCCTGTCCCTTGCCAAAGGCTTCAAGCAGCTCCTTCACCTCGTTAGCATGGGTATAAGAATCAGGGTCCCATTGTCGCAAGCTCCTATGCAGGTGCTCCGCATATCTGCTGCTGACCGTATGCTCTGCCGTTTCCCTTGCTAACTGCAGCGCTGCTCCCCCCATTGAAGCCAAACTCATCAGAAAGCTGTTGTGCTCCTCTGTAGCTTCATTCATGTTGGGATGCGTCACACTGAGGACAGCTTGCACACGGCCATTGCTCACGAGCGGATATTCCGCGTACGTGCGATCTCCATACTTCCTATAGGAAGCGAAATCGTTCGGACTCCCCTGCTTTTCAGCGAAAAAATACCACTCGGCGATTTCTTTTCCATAGGTGTCTGCCTGTCCCTTGTCCATTCCCCGTGAGATCACCTGTATTTGAGCTTCATCCGTTTTGACAACGACACAGCTGGCCGTGCCTTTGACCAAGTGAAGGCTCATGTCGACGAGAATATAGAGTATCCGATTCACATCCCGCAAAGAAGTCATCGTACGCGTAATCAGCAGCAGTGCATCAAGATACAAGAGTTGACTCTCCATACTTTTTTGCATGGCATAGTAGGATAACTGCAGGCCAAAAAGAGAAGCCAGGAGCGTCACTTTCTCCATGGTGTCTTTGCGAATCGACCGGCTCGCTATCGTACCGCCAAATAAAAGGCCGATAATGCCGTTCTCACGCAGTATGGGTATACAAAACAAAGCTTGCGGGTGAAGGCCTCTCTGGGTAAAAAAGAGCACTCGTGGATCACGTCCAATCTGCTCCCAATACCCGTTCTCCCCTGTCACGGCGGTTAAACCGAGGAAGCCCTCTCCAATGGTGAAGGTGGCATCCAATAAGCGATCGACATCCATTCCTCTGACAGAGCGAATTGCAAAGCTGCTGTCATCCTCTTTTGAGGCATAGCCAACAAACTGCAGCTCTCGTCCAGCAAGCTCGATCTGCTGCAGCCACTCTGCAGCCGAACGTTCCTGCTTCTCGATGGTGGATGACAGGTCCATGAATTGTTGCATGGATGGTTGCAGCCCTGCTGTTCGCTGATGCTCCTGCACGAGCGTCTCCACAATCCCTGCCAACTGCTCTAATCGTTGCAGGTCCTGCTGCGTCTCCCCCGACTGATGCGGGACCTGTTGTCCCAATGCGTCCAACCAATGAGCCGGGTCGGCTACCTGTGCGCGAATATATTCGGTGATCATCTCTTTTGCGTGAACTTCCACATAGACACCCGACCAAATGAAAGCGTGAGTCTCACCCTCAATCTCGACCGGAGCCAAAATGACTTTGATCCCCGGCAGCGCATCAAAAAGAATCGGTTGACTCCCATGATGCCTTGCCGTTAATAAGGGTCTTATCCGTTCAAACAAGGAGGCAAAATCCTTTACGAATAACAGCGTTGTCAAGGCGGTAAGCGCTGAAGGCTTTGTGAGCGCCTTCCCTTTGCGATCGGTGATCCAGATCGTCCGGTTCATCCATGCTGCATAGGCATCCTGCAAATCCTGTAGTTTGTTTTGTTCTCGCGCTTTATCCATAGGCTAACTCACGTGGATCATATCAGGCTGGTTGTAGCTGTAAATGGCACGTTCGCCTTCACCCATCCGTTTCAGAATACTCAAGGCAACCAGCTTCTGCAGGACCTGATCCAGATGCTCCGGCGTTCTGCCCAAACGTAAGGCCAATCCATCCACTGTTTCATAAGCATGGGGGTTCATTTGAAAGAAGAGTGTACATTCCATTTGCAATGGGACGATATAGCTGTCACTCATGCTTCTCCCCTCCTATATCAACCGAATAAACGGTTTTTCGGCAATATTTTCAATCAAGAGCGGCTCTGACATGCGGCCATGTGGCGTCTTGGTAACCTGCAGATATTGATAGGCTCCATCTACCCATGTCCGTATAACCCCGTTACACGTCCGTTCCAAGAACGCTGCCGTCTCATCATCGATTTCAGCAAAGTTGCACAGGATGACCAAGGTGAGCCCTATCGCCCTTGCCCGATTGACCTCCTCGGCAAAGAAGCGTTTGACAAACGATATTCCCCGCTCGGAAAACATCGTATTCAGATCATAATAAACGAACCAGTTTTCGCCCTTGGCACTACTCTCACTAAAAATGGGGCCAAGCTTTTCATCAAGGTATAGATGATACTCTTCATCGGGAACATGGCTCAGCTGGATGACCGCCTTCTCAAATCCCCTTGGCACAGGACGCCCGAAATGCTCGAGAAAATAGGCCTTTCCTTGGTCCACCGCTTCCAGCAGATCCACACCAAATAGAGAAGTGATTCGCTTGGAATCAAACAGCGTTGAAATGCTGGGCACCATGGAGATCGTGCGTTCTCCAGCCAGCAAACGCTGAGCAAAGATAGAGCCCATAATGTATTTATAGTTGGCTTTGCTGTTGGTATCCAAAATAAAAGCGGTACCGGATGCGATCCCGCCACAGAGAAGCTCGTCCAATCGCGGAATCCCCGTAGGCACGACTGGTACATCTTTTCGAAGACCGCGATCTTCCACCATGGACAGGGCAGGAATCAGGTGGATGCCCTCATCCGTAATCCGATAGATGTGCTCCCCCTCCAAGATCCGGGTGCCGCGCATTTTCGTGATTTCGAGCGTGCGCTTGCGATACTTTTCCATATGCTTGTCCAGTGTAAGCCGGATAACCCCGTCCACCACATAATGCTCGTAGGTGATTTCCGTCTGTTCCGGATTGGCTTGCTCCCGTAACAAGAGTGAAGTCAGGGAAAGCTTTCTCAGAATATTTCGGATACGGTAGACATTCTTTCTGCTCTCTGCACCCTGGCCGTCATGCATCAGACTGATACTGTCGATCACCACACGGCGGCAGTTCATGTCCCGCACGATCTGCTCAAATAATCCGTCTGGCTGCATCATCTGCTCCAACAAGATTTCCGGAGAGATACAGATAACCCGCAACAGATTGTCTCTTTCCAACTGACGCAAATCCCAGCCAAAAGCCAGCATATCTTCGTAAATTTGTTCGGGCAGCTCTTCAAAAGTGAGATAGATGCCCGCCTCTTTATCGACGGTCGCCCCTTGATAAAGAAATTGCATGCCCAAGGTCGTCTTTCCCGTCCCCGGCGCTCCTTCTACCAAGACGGAGGCACCAGCAGGAAATCCTCCATGAAGCAAATAATCAAGTCCAGCGATCCCAGAAGCAACAGGTCTTTTCATCGCTCCACCAACCCTCCGTTTTATCGAGATGTATGTAGTAGGTGAATAAATGTACTTTCTTATCTATTTTACCTGTAAATACCGGGAAAGCGGTATCAAATTCCTCATCTGCATATCGCAATTGGTTCATTAGACCTATATTTTATCTACTTACCTTTTTCTCCACCATATATAAAGACAGTAGACCACCACAAGAAAAAGGCAATACCCTACTGCAAGCAGAAGAACGTTTCCCTGCTCCGCAAACAACTGCTCCCCAGCCAGCGCCATCGCTGCCATGATCGGGACCTTGCCTACAAGCGTTGCAGCGATATAAATCACAGGACGAATCCGACTGATCCCGGCATAAACATTCACCGCAGCCGCCGGGAGGATGGGAATCAGGCGCGCAAAAAGAATCGCAAAAAAAGGATGGCGCTCCATCAGTACGGTAAACTGCTCCAATCGTTTCACTCGAGACACATAAGCCCTTCCACGTTCCGCAAAGACATAGCGGACGAGGAAAAACATAATCACTGCAGCAATCGTTGACCCTGCCACATTAATGAAACCGCCAGTTAATGCCCCGTACTTGGCCCCCATCACACCGCCCAAAACGCCATAAGGCAGGACAGGAAAAAGAGCAAAAAGGCTGGCAATCAGAATCATTAACGGGATATCCTTCGCTTCCCCATGCTCAAGCCATAGCAGAAGCGGTTCTTTGTAAACAACAGCAACGACCGAAACCGCTGCGTACAGAATCAATAACCACCATTTTGGCATAAAATCTCTCCTCGTATAAACCGGTGTCTTCGCAGATTGTATCCTTTCCGAAAATAAAAGAAAAGTGCCCCTTGCTAGCCGGCAGGGGCACTTTCTCAGTCACGCTTATGCGGAAACAACATCGTATCCTTGCTCTTCAATCACTTCTTTGATTTTATCCAAAGAGGTTTTCGTTTCATCAAAAGAAACATCCACCTTTTTCCCTGCCAGATCAACTTTCGCCTCTACAGCCAATTCACGCTTCAAAGCGCCCTCGATACTGTTTACGCAGTGATTGCAAGACATTCCTTCCACTTGCAGAGAAATTTGTTGCATCGTGATCTCACCTTTCGTTTTGTTTTACAGCTTTATAATACCATACCCCCCTAATGTATGCAAGAGAAAAATACAGAGGGAATTTCCCCTCTGTTATGCCCGACTTCCCAAGCCATTATTCGTTTGTATGAGCTGCCACCGGGCTTTAGCTGCGAATCACGTCCAAAAAGTGGGACAGGATTCTCGCCGTCAATCCCCAGATCACATGTCCGTCTATCTCATAAAAATACTGTGGGAAGGTACCTGTCCGCCACTGATACTGCTCACCATTGGGCACCAAATGGTACGGAAAATCCTCCGCCGGCTCCGCCTTGATCTGCACATGATGAATGCGCGGTTGTATGGACAAAAGCGTCTCCAGATCAACTGTAAAAAAACTATCCACCTCATCGGGATTGGGACGAATCGGCTCTGTTGCGGACACTTTTCCCACGAAAGGATAGATGATCAGCCCTGCAGGAGTGACGAAGATATCCAGATCCCCCACATACTCGATCGATTCAGGGGAAACCCGCAGCTCCTCAACCGTTTCGCGCAAGGCCGTGTTCCATTCGGTCCGATCGTTCTCTTCCCAATGGCCGCCGGGGAAACAGATTTCCCCTGCCTGTCGACGCAGACTGGCTGCCCTTTTTGTAAACAGGACAGCCATTTTTCCTTCCTCTGTAGTTACCAGCGGCACAAGAACGGAGTTTTTCTTGAATGTCTGCTCCCCGAGAATGCCTGGACGATGCAGTTTTAGCTTTTCCGTTACATGGACGATATCCGCGTGCTTCCTGTTCTCGTTTGCTTCCGCCATACCTTCTGCCTCCCGATACATCGATGAGCTATCCTCGGGAGTTAATGTACTTCCAGAGGATTGGAGATTTCCACTTTCAGATTACAGGGTGATGCTTTCCCCCGGCTTGACAATGGTTCCTTTGATGTTCTTTTCAGCCAATGCCGCCACAAATAGCTCCCCGTCTTGCTTGATCGGTGGGAACGTGTTGAAATGAATCGGCACGACCTGTTTTGCATTCAACCATTGCGCCGCGATCAACGCGTCCGCTGGTCCCATGGTGTAATGATCGCCGATCGGCAGGAAGGCCAGGTCAATCTGGTTCAGCTCGCCAATCATTTTCATGTCGCCGAACAAGCCGGTATCACCCGCATGGTAAATTGTTTTGCCGCCGATTTCCAGGAGAAAACCACCCGGCATGCCGAGATAGACAATATTTTGATCCTCATCAGTCGTTACAGCCGAGCTGTGGAATGCATGCGTCATTTTCACGCGACCCATTGGCAGTGTATAAGAGCCTCCGAGATTGATGCCAACTGTCTTGGCACCTTGCCACCCCAGATAGTATGCCAATTCTACGATCGACACGATGGTTGCGTCATTTTGCTTCGCAATTTGCACCGCATCTCCGATATGATCCCCGTGTCCATGTGTTAACAGTACATGCTGCACACGCACGTCTTCCGGCTTAGTGACAGCGACTGGATTGCCATTGATAAACGGATCGATAATCAGGGAATGCTCCCCTTCGGTAATTTGAATGCATGAATGACCGTGAAACAAGATTTCCATGCCTGTACAACCCCTTTTCCTTCAGGATGTGAGTCCATTATGTAGGTATGCTTGTCGTTTCTTTCATTATAACTGGCAGAAGTCCCCAAGTCATGCTGACCAGAGAGTTTCAAGTCATTGCCCTGACAATCTGCTGATCAGCATATCCACACGGGTCATTTTTGCAAAAAAATTTGCTGTATCGTCTTCCTGTCCAAAGCGATATGAGGAATATATCTGCCACTGCGAAATAATTGATGCATTCTCGCAGCTATATCTTTCGCGAAAAAAGGCAGGATACGGGCAACCTCTTGATCCTTTTCTTTGGTACGATTCATTGTTCTTTGAAACACGGCTTCTGCTGCATGCTTTTCCAACAGCCAATGATAACAAGGCACATAGGGTTCAATCGACAAGGACGGATAACGGCGCCGCAAACGCTCCAGAAAAGAAAACCGGTCGTAGCTGAGGTCTCCAAAGTAATACAGTTGCTTTTCCGACTTCTGCAAAAAAGGCAGCTCATCACAATAGGGTAAACTACGCTCGATCCTGTCTCCGTCACCGTAAATGATGAAATCGATCGTCGTGGATTCTGCCTGTCCTTTTGGGAGTTCCAGCCTTTGTAACAGATGATAGATGTCTGCACTCTCCACAATCAAAAGCCGATTGATTCGCTCCTTATTGCCCCAATACGTATAGACAAATGGTTCTGCTGGTTGATAGCAATCCAAATCGTCGTAGGTTAATGAAAGATCCTGAAGCAAGCGGATTCCTTTTCTTCTCGCCAGAAAGTGCTCATCACGGAATAGACGAAAGGAACGTTGATTCACGGTCAGTCGTTCCTGTTCCTTTCCCTTTTGCTTGAGGAATGTATCGATGATTTTCACATATTTCAAATCTCGTTGCAGCTTTTCCGGATTATGTTCATAGATGCTCGTGGAAATGAGGGGATGCAAGGCTGTCAGCTCCTTCATCAGTGGCGATCTGCTCTTCTGGATTCGCTTGATGATGCGATAACCCCCGTATAAGTCGGCGCTGCCGCCATAATGTTTACGTGAGACGACAGGCATTAATATCCCCTCTTCTATCAGCATGCGCAGCTCCTCGACGAGCCTGCCGTCACCGATATAGTCTTCTCCCAGTTGCATTTTCAGATCGTTTTCCAAGTCATAGGTGTCGATGATTATTTTGCGAGAGCTGTTGATATATTGTTCCAGCAATCGTCTCATACATGCCCCTACCCTTTTCTCTTACAATTTATGGAGTACTATTTTATTTATGTAGAAAGCAACTACGAAAAGACCACCGGGCTAAAATCCTCCTGCCCAGTGGCCATTTGATCCTACCGATCATTATTCAAGATAAGCCCATTTGTAATCCACATGACCAAGACCATCGACAAAAACACCTTTTACATTGTCCTTTTTGACCCATGATTGTGTGTAGTAGTAAATGGGCGCGATCGGCATGTCTGCCAATAAGATTTGTTCCGCCTGCGCGAGCAGCTGTTTACGCTTTTCGGGGTCCTTCTCCACTGCCGACTTGTTCAGAAAATCCTTATACTGTGGATTCTCCCAGCGTGTATCGTTGTTGCCCCCCTCCTTATCCTTGAAAAGATCGAGGAACGTGAGCGGATCATTATAATCGGCCAACCAGCCCATCCGCCCAACCTGGAAATTGCCCTCATGTAAGTCTTCGATATATACCTTCCATTCCTTGTTCTCCAGCTTGATATCTGCGCCAAGTGCTTTTTTCCATTGATCCTGGACGGCTTCCGCTATTTTCTTGTGCGCTTCAGAAGTGTTGAATGAGATTCCGATTGGCGGAAGTTTGCTGATTCCCAGCTCTTTCATGCCTTCGGCCAGCAGCTGTTTGGCTGTTTCGATATCGTTATCTTTATAGAAGGGAGGATTACCTACGGACATCGACGTCGGGATAAACCCAAGCGCAGGCTCTTGGTTGGCTTGAGTGACATTATCAATGATAGCTTGCCGGTTAATCGCATAGACGAATGCTTTGCGAATCTTTGCATTATTAAACGGCGGTTTTTCTGTATTGAATTTGTACAGATAAGTTCCGGCGATTGGAATCGTAGTCATTCTGCCGGAATCCTTCAAGGCTGGGATCGCATCGGTTGGCAGTGCACTCAACGGTGCCCCCGCCCAATCGATTTCTCCGTTCTCAAACATGGCTAACTCGGTATTTTCGTCCTCCACCATGGAGAATTCAATGCGGTCGATTTTGACTTTATCCCGATCCCAATAGTTTTCGTTCTTTTCCAGAACCATCTTGCTTTTGTGCACCCATTCTGTCATTTTAAACGGTCCGTTGCCGATATGGGTCTTGGCTTCGGCAGCCCACTGTTGATTCGCTTCTACGGTCTTTTTATGGACGGGATAGTAGGTATAGAAAGAAGTGAGTTCGAGGAAGAAAGGCGTAGGATTTTCTAAGACTACCTGCAGGGTCTTGTCGTCCAGGGCCTTCACGCCTACATCATCCATCGTTCCTTGGCCCTTGTTGAACTTCTCTCCATTCTTAATAAAATAAAGCTGATACGCATAGTTGGAAGCTGTTTTCGGATCAAGGGCACGCTTCCATGCAAATTCAAAGTCGTGTGCCGTTACCGGATCGCCATTGCTCCATTTGGCATCCCGGATGGTAAATGTATAGGTAAGCAGATCCGGGGAAACCTCCACCCTTTCCGCCGCCGATTCATGCGGTTTTCCATCCACCCCGGTTCGCGTCAGTCCATCAAACGTGGCCCGCACAACCGCACCTGATGTAGTATCCTCAGCAAGCCCCGGGTCCGCAGTGGGTGGTTCACTGTGCAAATTTAACCGCAGTACCTGTGGTTCGGCTGACGCCTCGAGAGCGGCCCCTTGGGAAGTTTGATTGCCCTCTGCTTGATTATTGGTTGGTTGACTGGCACAACCCGACAAAGCCGTGCCTAAAACAACCAGCGAACTGATTGCAGCAAACAAGCTTTTTCTCATTTCCATTTTCCCCCTTTTTCTTTTTTGTTTTTTACTATACTTCGTTTCAACCCACAGTGTAATGGGTTTCGTACAGATTTAATTGTCTTTGACAGATTTTTATGAAAATTAATGAAATTGATAAAAATGATAAACTGCCACACCGATTGAACATACAAAGAGGCTCGGATTTCCCGAGCCTCTGCTTTTTTTATCCGGATAGCTTTCCTTGAAAAGCGCGGTGACAGATACTCAGCGCTTGTTCCTCCATGGCCGTCAGTTGTGCTTGCATCATTCGTTTTTGCTGCTCAATTTGCTCCGCTATCTGGCCATAGATGATCTGTTCACAGATGGGAGGCAGCGGGATGGACAACGCTCGTAAATCTCCCAATGAGATGAAGCGCTGCGTCCCTCCACGATGGACCTTTTCGACCCAATTTGTGAAATAGTGTGAATCGAGCACACCCTTCACGTAACGAGCGGTGATTTTCCTCTGATCGGGGAACTTAAGCAGCGCCACATTTTTGATGGCAAATGCCACATCGGTCTGCACAAGCACCGGATTTCCGATCGTTCCGATCATCGGCAGCAAGATATCTCCTCGATCAACCTTGGAGCGCTTGTTAATCTCGTGGAAATCGTCTTCACTGATGTGCTTTGCCTCGCGAAAATCAATATCTCCCCCTGCCAGATTCCGGGATGTAATGAGTGGATAACCATTTTGCACATACCGGGGGGAATCATGTGTGCCGTCCCTTACGTCGCATAGCTCCCCCAGCGGGATAACTTCATAGCCTTTAGGATTATGGATAAGATCACCGAATCGCTCATGAAAATAAGATTGGAGCAATTGGTCTTGCAATAGCAGTGCTTCTTTACGCTTGTTGATCAGCGCTTCGGCTTCTTGAAAAATGTTGATCAGCTTTTCCTGCTCCTGAATCGACGGCAAGGGCAGAGTGATTTGCTCCAAAGCTGCCTTGGTCAATTTTCCTCTTGTTGTTCCGGTTATATAGCGGGATAAATCAGCATGATTGAGATAATACATGACATATTCCAGCTTTGCCTGCCTGGTCTCCAGCAGCACATGAGCATGGTTATTCACCCAGCACTTCCCCTCATACAGAAATGCACATTGTTCCCCGGCCCCCCAATAACCTCCGTCTTCTGCCACACAAAGAATTTTTTCATCAAACAGATACTGATCTACGTAGTCGATGATATTGTTCGCTCCGATATACGGATAGCGCTTTTCCATGCTGATTGCTGCCCTTTGCCTTTCGTTTAACGGCTTGCGGCGTGAATCTGCATTGATGGTAATCTCACCTAGATGAACCATGGTAAACGTCATACATTCACTTTCCCTCTGCCGACATGTCAGGCTGTCTCTTTACCACAACATATCAGAAAGTCACTAATTCCAACAAGGAGCGGAAACAACCTATCTGTTCCCAACCTATTTCAGCTATAATAAAGATATAATGATAGCGCTTTCATAAAACTTCTATTCTGTTTGGGCTGGAGGGATTTTTGTGATCTGGGAATCCAAATACCGTCGCCAAGCTTTACAGTCATGGGATCGCGCTCACGAAGAAACAAAAAAAGAACTGAATGCCACATTTACGGCTGCTTTGGGAAAGAGCCGCAATCCGATAGTTGTGCTGTTTGCTTCCCTTGCTGCCTGGGTTACTCAGCAATAGCTAAAAAAGGTCCCGATAGGCGTATCCAACCCGCTTATCAAGACCTTTTTCTTTTCTTCGGTCACAAGCACCTAGTGCCCTGACACACTTAACCCTATTCGATCAATCAATGATTGGCTTTCCTCGTTCAGTCCCTCAATCGTTACTTGCTTGCCCAATTGTTGATAGCGATGAAGCACCTTCGCGATTGCTGTCACAGCGGAATGATCCCACACATGCGAATGCCTGAAATCAATGATGATGTGCTCAGGGTCATTCGCAAAATCAAACTGCTCCACAAAATGACTCATGGTTCCAAAAAAGAGCTGTCCGGAAACGGTGTAAACGATAGCTCCCTCCAAGTTATGGGTAACTGTCGTTTTCAAACGAGCAATTTTCCAACCGAAAATCAATGCACTCATGATGACACCCGCGATGACCCCTTTGGACAGATCATGGGTTGCCACTACGATCGCTACGGTCGTGATCATGACAATGGTGTCACTCAGCGGCACCTTGCGCAGATCTCTGAGCGACTGCCAGTCAAACGTACTGATCGATACCATCACCATCACTCCTACGAGCGCAGCCATCGGGATGCGTGTAACGACATCGCCCAATACCATGATTAAAAACAGCAGGAAGCTGCCGGCCACAAAAGCGGAGAGTCGTCCTCTTCCTCCCGATTTCACGTTGATCACCGACTGTCCGATCATTGCACAGCCAGCCATTCCGCCGAAGAATCCCGTTACGATGTTGGCGATTCCTTGTCCTCTTACTTCTGTATTCTTATTGCTTTTGGTCTGTGTCATCTCGTCCACGATCGTTGCAGTCAAGAGCGATTCCAAGATTCCCACAAGTGCGAGGGCAAAGGAATACGGGAAAATGATGGACAGCGTCTCCAGCGAGAACGGTACGGCTGGCAGATGGAAGCTCGGCAGTGTCTGGGTGATCGCTCCCATGTCACCTACCGTGCGAATATCCAGTCCTGTAAAGATCGCCAATGCCGTCATGACAATGATGGCGATCAAAGGTGCCGGAACAGCCTTTACAAAGCGCGGCAAAGTGTAGATGATCAGCAATGTTCCCGCTACCACGGCGTACATGATCCACGATTCTCCCACAAAATGCGGCAGCTGCGCCATGAAGATCAAAATGGCCAGCGCGTTCACAAAGCCAATCATCACCGATTGCGGAATAAAAGTAATAAACTTTCCGATCCGCAGCGCACCCATGATGATCTGCAGTACGCCAGTCAATACCGTTGCCGCAAACAAATACTCGATGCCATGGTCCTTAACCAAAGTGACCATAACCAGCGCCATTGCTCCGGTTGCCGCCGAGATCATCCCCGGTCTGCCCCCGACGATGGCGATCACACAGGCAATGCAGAAGGATGCGTACAGCCCCACCATCGGATCGACGCCCGCGATGATCGAAAAGGCAATGGCCTCCGGGATCAATGCCAATGCCACTGTCATCCCTGACAAAATATCTCCCCGAACATTCGACACCCATTCATTTTTCCATTGTGTTACGTTCATGATTACCTCTTTTCTGTTTGATTTATTTGTTGATCTTTTTCTTGCAAAAAGATCGGGCCGTAGAACACAAGGATTTATTATATCGAAGGATTGTTGAGTTATCTAGCACAAGATTTGGAAGATTGTTACCAAGTATGATCTCCGAACGTCTTATAGAAGTAATGAAAGTGGGTGAATGAATGTCCAACGTGAAGCTATTTTTTAAACTGCTTGGAAAGAACATAAATAAAATCGGTGAGCCGCAAAGCTACGAGGCAGGCGGTTTAGAGATATTTTGCCCCCATTGCAAGCATCATAAATTCCATCATCAATATAAGCTGTTAAATACGGCCGGCCTGACGTTTTTCAACCTCGACTTTGCCAATCGCCAAGCGCATACGTTGACTTGCGCACGCTGCGGACACATCCAGTGGTATGGACTCGAGATCAACAGGCTAGTGGATGAATGAGTACGTTGGTTGGCGCTGATCCATACTAAGATGGCATACATTCTAACCCGATCAGGTGAACCACTATGGACAAGATCCACCAGCTGCTTACCCCCGAGCTGAAAAAGAGAGCTCAAGAAGAAATCAGCGGCCTAACCTTTACGAAAAATTTCCGTTCGGCCACAGCAGAAGAATGGTATGTATTTTTGCATGGCTATAAAGATCCCCATACCGGCGGAGCAGCCGGAAAAGTTATTATCCACTATGATCTCTATGGCAATCGGGACGTGTTTATCAATACGACAATCATTTACGATGATCCTGACTTATATCTTCCTGAAAAAGGCCCTTTGGTGTATGAAATCTCGGAAGAACTGGTCAACAGACTCGTTGGATATGCGAACACCCTGCTGTCCGTCCATGCCGGGGCCAATTCCTATCAGGCGGAATATGTTCATTAAGTCTCTTGGAGGAAAAACCGAATGGACAATCAATATTTCGTAGGTTGGGGAACACTTGCACTGATCAATGCGGGGCTTGCTCAAGGCAAAAATCGCAGTGGTCTGAATTGGTTTTTCCTATCTTTGTTTCTTGGTCCCATCGCCACGTTGATTATTGTAGTTTGGGACAAATTACCGGAGGAAAAAGACTTGTCGCAATAAGGCTTAGTTCTTCCCCAGAAATTCATGTATTCAGCCCATTTGGCAGCTGCCAATACAATTTTGATGAAGGTACCGAGTACCTGGTCTATGCAAGCTCCTGAAAAAATTCAAAGCTGTCCCACTTCTTCGTATCACAGTTGAACTCGTACTGAAATAATCAAATCCTTTAAGAAAAACTTCAATAGAAGCCCTCTCGAAGAAGTTGTCGAGTCCATCTTTAGAGGAAGTTTTTCATGCTGTATCAGGATGATTAGTCGTGAAGTTTATACTTTCTGATAAAGTAAAAAAGCTGCCCCTACAGGCAGCTTTTAGTTATTCGTTATTCTTCTACAATCTCCTCAATGAGCAGATACCCGCTCTCCTTCCAGCTCGCTTTTCGGAGGCGCTGCCCGTTTCAGAAAAAACGAAACCGCCCACGCAATGGTTACCAGCGCAAATGCCAGCAGAAACGCGCTTTTCATCCCCGCAGTGATCGCTAAAATTTGCTGGGCCGCATCTCCTTGTGTACTCGTGGGATGATCCAAATATTGCTCCGAGCTATTCGTCATCACCGTAACAAGCAGTGCCGTCCCGACAGCCCCCGACACCTGTTGAAGCGTACCGATGATCGCCGTACCGTGCGGATAGAGCGGCGGCGGCAGCTCATTCAATGCGTTGGTCATGACAGGCATCATGAGCATCGAGATGCCCAACATCAACAGCGTGTTTAGGATCATAATCTTGCTGTATGTAGTTTCCGGCGTAATAAAAGCAAATTGCCAAAGCGTATTGCCAATCAGCGCTAATCCGACCACCGCCAGCCACTTGGCCCCAAATTTATCAAAGAGACGACCGGTAATCGGCGACATGATCCCCATGACCACGCCTCCAGGCAGCATGATCAGACCTGCCTGCAGCGGAGTATATCCCAATGCGTTTTGCAGAAAAATGGGCAGAAGCATCATGGCCGAGAACATAGCCATCATGACGATCATCATAATCAGTGTCGATATCCGAAAAATGCCGTACCCGAATGCGCGCAGATTGAGCAGCGGCTGCGGGATCTTCCATTGCCTCCACGTAAACAGTCCCAATGAAATGATGCCGACCACGATAGGAACTAAGACCTTGCTGTTCCCCCAATCGCCATGCCCTTCCCCAGCACTGCTAAAGCCGTAGACAATCCCTCCGAAACCAAGTGTGGAAAGGAGCAAGGATAACAAGTCAATCTTAGGCTTGCTTGTTTCTGTTACATTTTTCAGCTTTACGAAGGCAAAGCCCATGACGAACAAGGCGATTGGCAGTACCCCGAAAAAGAGCAGGCGCCAGCTGAAATGCTCTACGATGATTCCCGACAGCGTGGGGCCAATCGCAGGGGCAAACGTAATCACGATACCGATCGTCCCCATAGCCGAGCCTCTTTTTTCTAACGGGACGAGTGCAAATACCACATTGGTCAGCAGCGGGAAAAGGACCCCCGTCCCCGCAGCTTGCAGCACCCTTCCGAGCAATAGCAACGCAAACCCCGGTGCAATTGCCGCGACGAAAGTACCTGCCGTAAACAACCCCATTGCCGCCAGAAACATGCTTCTGGTCGTGAACCGCTGAAGGAGGTAGGCCGTGACCGGTATCAGTACACCGATCACGAGCAGATATCCGGTCGTCAGCCACTGTGCGGTGCTTGGCTCGATCCCGATGTCATTCATGATTTTGGTCAAGGCCACATTCAGAAGCGTTTCATTTAAAATGGCAACAAATACACCCAGAATCATTACCATGATCACGACAAAGTTGCTTTTGCTCCCAAATGTTCCCTCCGCTTGTTTTGGTTCCAAATGATTCTCCACTTTTCTCTCCCCTCTCCTTGCTTCCTCTCCAAGTCATATGCTTCAAATGCCCTTATTCTAGCATGAACACTTCGAGCCGATTTCTTACCAATTGCGATACTTGCCGGGGAATATCGATCGAGGTGTCTTTCGTTTCTAAAACTTTTTGCGTGAAACAACTTTCTTTCGGCTCCGTCTGAATGAGTAAAGTGTAACTTTTTGGAAGGCGGTTGTGTGTTATGTATCGCATAAAAATCTGGATGTGTCTCCTCATTGCCAGCCTTTTTTCCATGATGAATCAGTCTGCTTCCGCTACCAGCTGGGTCGACTTGAAGCCGGAAGAAGTGCTGCAGAAAGCTGAAGTCATCGTACAAGGGACCTATGATTTTACAGCGGATAAGCAAAAAGTGGATCCTCCTCCTGCCCCCGTACTTGCCAACCAGCGTATTTTCCAATCACACCAATCGGCTGCTCAGACTAGTCGTTAAGTGGTCTTCTGCATAAAAGCACCCCTGCACATTTGTATCGGTTCACCCAAGTGCTCCGATGTCAGCGTGTAGGGGTGCTATGCTTTATTTGGATCCGTCTTCATTAATGTGATGAATTTGTCCAAGAAGCTGTTTGGCCCGATGGAGAAAATCCAAAAATTCCTCAGTCTTAAGCCCGCTGTTCTGCAGCAAGGTTTCTGGAAGTTTACAAGCTTGTTCCTTTAGAGAATGTCCTTTTTCGGTTAAGCCGATGACGACAACCCGCTCATCCTCTTTCGAACGTTGGCGGGTAACCAAGCTGGCTTCCTCCATCCTTTTGAGAAGAGGAGTTAACGTCCCTGAATCCAGGAACAAATACTCCCCAAGCTCTTTTACCGTGCATGCTCCCTTCTCCCAAAGGACAAGCAAAACCAAATATTGAGGATAAGTGATCCCCATCTGCTCCAAATAAGGGCGGTACATGCGGGATATTTCACGAGATGCAGCGTAAATCGTAAAGCAGAGTTGATTCTCCAGCTTTACGGATTCTTCCGTATTCATGGCTTATTCACTCCGTTTACCGATGCTATTTACCCGCAATGATAGCCTCCTCCATTTGCGATTGTCAAATTGAATTGCAAACAAATGACTAATCTTCTCGTACGGGTTCAATCTGCCCCATCAGCAAGCGCATCGAGACGATAATCCCCAACGTCGCCAGTAACAACAGACCCGCCAATACGAGGTACCCTGCCTCAGAACCGGTCCAGTCAATCATGAACGTAAACAGCGCGAGCAATGTCAGCCTCATCAATGTGCCAAGCGAATGCAAAAAGCTCATCACTCTTCCCATGAAATGATTCGGCAGCAGGTCCATATAGAGACCCTGCCGGATCAAACGGGTGGAAGCATTGCACCATCCCATAATAGCGGACATGATGACGAAAACCCAACTGTTCGGGAACGCGACGAGGAGCACAAAAGCCACAGCCATCAAAAGGATATTACTTACCATCGCAGGGAACCCGCCAAATTTCCGAATCACCCCTGCAACCAGCAGACCTGCTCCCACTGCCCCTATGGAGTACGTTACCTCCCCAAGCGAGAATATCTTAACATCTCCCCCCAACGCCTCGTTCACAAAGACAGGATTAAGCAAATTGATCATCATGATCGCAATAAATGGCATCAACGCGGACATCCCAAAGACCATAAAGCCTTTTTTTCCTCTGATGTACCTCCAGCTTTGGGAGAACTGTTCCCACCAGGTTGTTCGCACCTGTTGCTTGACTTGCTTTTCCACCGTAAACACATACTCCATGGGCGCCATCAACAGAAAGGCGATGAGATAGGTCAATGCGTTCAGGACGAGGACAAGATGGAGACCAAATTGCCCCAACATCAATCCAGCAAACCCTCCCGACAGCACCGCGGCGGTCTGGTTCTGAATCTCCAGTAATGAATTGATATCGTTATAGTGCTTTTTTTCAAACGTTTCCTGTACCAGCGCAGCTTGCGTCGGATAATGGATTTGATACATAAAATTGGTTACCAAATAAATGAGGATCAGCATCCAGTGCTGATAGGAGCCCCAAAATCCCCATGCTGCCATGATCGCTAAAATGGCAAATCCCCCCAGCTGTTCAAACTGGGTGATCTTCTTGCGGGAAAAACGATCGATCACAGTACCGACATACGGCCCGATGAGAAACGCCAGGATCGAGGAAAACAACATCGTGGAGCCCAGCAATTTGGCTGTCCCTGTCGTTTCTACCAGATACCAGGCGATCCCGATCATGGTCATCCCTTGGCCAAAACCGTTAAACAGGTTGGAAAAAAACAGTTTGCGGAAATTGGGATTGGCAAACATTACTCTCATTTTTCTTCCTCACTCCGCATCTGAGCGAATTTTTGCATAATAACTTATAGTCATAATCGTATGGGAAAGTCAATGAAAAAAAGCCGACTGCCTCAGCAATCGACTATCTTCTATAGCTCTATCAGCGGAATCCCGTTGCCGTTTCCGCCAGACGTAAACTCGATCTCCTGTCCCTTCGACCTGACCAGCGTATAGTACTCATAGCATCCAATCACGCCAAAATCGCCATCCATCACGCCCGGATAGGCACGATTCACCGAGTAGACCTGGCTGCGATGGGCCTGCAGCGCTTCCCCCTTTTTCTGGCGATAAGCGCTGATATCCACTTTTCCGGTGATCGGGAGGGCTGGTTTGGGCCCCTTATCCGGGCAATGATCATAGTAATGTGGGATCGAAACATAGTATAAATCGAGCTCGCACCCACCACTGGACCTTTCCTGCTCGATTTTCAGCACCGCCCGGTAGGTCGCATGGGAAAGCGCGATGTGATCCGGGTGTCCGGTGACCCCATCGGGCGGAAACGTAACAACTGTATGGGGCTGAAGCTCCCTGATGGTCTCCGCGATGCGGCTCACTAGCTCCTCCGTATCTTGTCCGGCCAATGAACCATCTGGATAGCGAAGAAAAATCAGCCGCGTGATGCCCAGTATGGCAGCCGCTGCTTGCAGCTCTTGCTCCCGATGGCGTGCCAGCTCCTCACGGCATGAAAGAGAAAACGGCCCCGGTTTTCCTTTGCAGCCTGAAGTGGCGCTGACCAGATACGTTTCAGACCCTGCCGCATGATATTTGGCCAACGTTCCTCCGCAGGCAAATGACTCATCATCAGGATGGGGAAAGAGAAATAAGAGTCTCTTCATCCAACTACACCTCTTTTTCGCTGTCCAGCGTTTGATTGCGCAATAGAAACATGCCCTGCGCGATCACTCCATAGATCGGATCCCTTCTTGCCGTATCGACCTGCACACTCGGTGCATACAGCTTAACTTGCTGTTCCACATACTCTCTGACGAAGCGCGCGTTTTGCAGGACACCTCCCTGCAGTACCATGGCAAACCGCTGCTCGCCAAGTGATAACCGATCGATCACCGCTTTTGCCGTCTGCACCAGCTCTTCGGCAGCCATGTGCAAAATCCGCGCCGCTACCTTGTCCCCTTGCTCTGCCGCTTGGCTGACCAACTGCGACAGCTCCCCAACCTTTTCGATCGAATAGTCAGGTCCGTACGTCCAATTGACCAGCGCATCGGTATTTGGCAATCCGAGATAGTGGAGAATCTCACCTGTCAATGCGGTTTCTTGCTCCCGACCGTCCGCACTTTTGAGGGTCGCCGTGATCGCCTGCTTGCCGATCCAATAACCGCTTCCTTCATCTCCGATCCGATGTCCCCAGCCACCAGCGCGCGCAGTCTGCCCCGCTCCGTTGATACCAAAAGCGATAGAGCCGGTTCCTGCCACGACCAGGATGCCCGCCTCTCCACCCGTTGCCCCCAATAGCGCGGCAAATCCGTCGTTTTCCACCAGCAGCTGATCGACCTGTATATGCAGTTCAGCCAGAATGTTTTGAATCATATCATTGAGAATGGTCCGATCATGCTCGGTATCCAGGCCTGCCAATCCGAATACGGCGCATTCTACTGTCCAAGGGCCATCCTCGGCAAACCGCTGCTCCGCTTGCCGGACTTCCTCCATGGCTGCACGAATGGCTGCGGCGATTTCACGTGATGCTGCCTCGATGCCAATGCCTTGATAATTACAAGCACCGGAACGCCCTTGACCAAGGATGTGCTCTTTGCGATCGACGAAGACCGCCAAGCACTTCGTTCCCCCGCCGTCTACTGCCAAAAGCGGCAGTTTCCTCTCATTCATGCATATCCACTCCATTCCGCTACGATCTGGTCCATCTGCTGCTGCGCATCCTGCCATGTCTGTACCGCTTGTACCCGCCAACGCACTTTGTCCGCCAGCTTCTCTTCACGCATCCGGATCATCCGACGAACCTCATCCGGGCTAGGGCCTCCCTGCAAAGTGCGAATCTGGACAAAATGGGTGGGGTCCAGCGATTGCTTTACTTGCTCCTCCGTAAGCTGGAGGGAGTGGCCAAGTACGTTCACAGCCGATTCGTTCACAAGCGACAAGGTAATTTCATCCGCCCGCAGACCTGCGGCAAGTGCTTGTTTCACTACTTGGCTGACGATCCGATGGGAGGTACGAAACGAGAGCCGATTCGTTCGGACCAGCATATCGGCGAGTTCGGTGACTGTCGCATAGCTGCTTTTCGCCCGCGCCAGCAGTCCCTCCTTGTTTACCTCCATCGTTCCCACTACACATGCCAGCAAGCGATACACCTGCTCCAGCACGGACAGGCCACGCCACACATACGGCTGCATATCGTCTTCTGTATCCACGATATCACCAAACGGGGTGTTGTGCATCATGGTTAGTACTGCAGCAGCATTGCCAGCCGCACTGGAAAGCAGCGAACGCATATGCTCAAACGATACCGGATTGCGTTTCTGCGGCATGATCGAGCTGATCTGTACATACGGATTGGCTACTTTCAGTACGGCAAATTCCTGTGTGCACCAGAGCAGAAAGTCCTGTACAACCCTGCCCAACGTAATCGCCGCAAGCTGTGTAGCCGTCGCCGCCTCTCCCAAGTAATCCGCTCCGCCAATCGCATCGTAGGAGTTTTCGATTAGCCCTTCAAAAGCCAGCAGCTGCTGCATCCGTTCCCGGCTGATCGGAAAACCGGACGTGGTCAACGCTGCCGCCCCCATGCTGCTGTGATTGCATGTCTGATACGCATGCGTGAGCCGTTCCAGATCACGGTTGATGCTGTCCACGACCGCCAAGATGTAATGCCCGAGTGTGGTTGGTTGAGCCTGTTGGGTATGGGTGTAGCCTATCATCACGGTATCCGCATGCTCTTTGGCAAACTGGAGCAAATGCTCCTGCAAATGAAGGCCAGAATGTATGGTCGTCAGCAGCTTTTCCCGCAGCACCATTCGATACATCGTCACTCCCATATCATTGCGGCTTCGAGCCAGATGCAGGTTGCCTGCGACCTCTCCCGCCTTTTCCAAGAGCTGGCTTTCCACCTGAAAAAACAGGTCCTCAAACTGTCCCGTGTACGCGGACTGACGCAGCGCCTCCAGATTCAAGCCGCAGATGGCCTTCGCAATGGTTCCGGCCTCCTGATCGGTGAGCAGCTCTTGCTCACGCAGCATGATTAAATGCGCCTTATTGATCGCCATCATTGGTTCCAGCAGATGCTGCTTTGCTTCGTTATAGGCGGGCTCCAGTACGGTTTCTGTATAGGTCTTTCCTGGAAACGCACGTCCCTCTCGCTGAAAAATTTGTTCACGATAGTCCATGTTTCTACCTCTCCTCTCCCGGATAGGCAGAGGGCTCCCCTACCCGAAAAAGGGAGCCTCCCCTGCTTTTGTGCAAATCTACTGGTGCAAGCTGACCATATTGACGAACATCCGGATCGCTCCCGGCACCAATGACGGGATTTCCCGATACCAGACGAGCGAGCTGTACGTATAGGTGCCTTTGCCGTAGTTCGCTGTCAGGTAGGTGCCGGTAAATTCCTTCTCTCCGGGATCGCCATTGGAAATCAACTCGACATATTCGCTGCCCCACTCTGCAGGGTTGTATGCCGAGCGATCCTGAATCCAGTTGTTCCAGTCTTCCTCTGTTATTTTATTCGGTTGGGTAAACAATGGATGGTCTGGTGCCAGCATCGTGACTTTCGAATTTTCATCCGTGACCCGCCATTGAATCAGCGGCGTGCCGATCTTGATCGGATACGGTGCCAGCTGTGGCGACCATTTATCCTCCGGCTTGTGATATTGCACGACCAGATTGCCGCCGTTTTCCACATATTTCAGCAACCGCGCATTGCTTGGAATCAGCTCTGGACGGAAGCCATATGCGCGAATGCCCAAGACAATCGTGTCATACTGGCTCAAGTCTCCCGATTCGATATCCTTGGCAGTGAGCTGCGTGACATCGACGCCCACTTGCTGCAAATACTGATCGATATTGTCAAAGCCGCTGGACACATAGCCTACCTTCAAGCCCTCAGGCACTACCAGATCAAATGCCTCGATCATCACTTGGGCAGGCTGGATCAGATACGTTTTGCCGATATGCGGATAATGGATGATCTGGGCGCCGTGCCTGCTTTCCAGCGTCCCGCCAGCTGCCACTGCTGTAACGGTGTGCTTCCCTTTGGCCACAGCTGCTGCTGGCTGTACGGAAAACGCCACCGATTTGGTTTCTCCTTTTGCCGCAAAGGAGAGCGGTTGAGACACAGGCTCTACTTTCCAGCCTTGTGGTACCTGCAGCGAGATATTGGTCGTTGCCTCACCTGGCGTATAATTTCGTACGGTCACTTTCACCGGAATCGGTTCTTCCGCCTTCAACGTATTGAGCACGGCCGCTCCCGGGCTGACCGCCAGTGAGTATGGCGGCAATACCGCCACCGGGTCTGCCGACATCGCCCGATGGGTTACCAACGTCTTGGCTTGCTCAGGTTGATAGATCAGATCTGCGGTAATCAGCGGGGCATGATACGGATGGAAATAGGCCGCATTAGCAGGAACGGTCACTTCAAACGTAGCCGTTACCGTGTCGTGATAATCCCATTTGGCAAACGCGGTAACACCGACAGGCTTTACTTTCCAGCCGGCTGGCACATTCAGCCGGAAACTGCCACCGTTGATCTTCCCTTGACCGCCGTTATAAGCAGTGACCTTGATTTTGCTGGTCTGTCCCGCCACCAGTTCACCCGTTTCCGGCCGAACCTTCACCACCAGCGATAACGCCTCGGCACTTGCCCGGTTCAGCTGCTGCTCCTTTACCTGGAGGCGATGCAGCACATCCGCCTTAGTCGCCTGTGGCAGTCTTGACCCATTCACCAGCTTGATGGCATGATCCACATCCGCCTTCATCTCATGGACTTCCTTGGCTACCTTGGCGAACTGCGGATACGCCGCAATCACTTCGTCCGCATCCTTTTGCAGATCGCGCAGTTTTGCGGCTACCTCGGCTCCGCCATTATTCGAGGCAACCTCTTTTGCTAGGTCCTCAAACGTATAGGCGATTCCGGTAAAGAAGTCCTTTTCCTGTGGCGCTTGCAGCACCGTCGTCTTTTCCAGCTTGTAGTAGCTGAAGTTGGGACCTTCATCATAGTGGCGGCCCATCCCTTGG
>DASQNU010000209.1:0-51317 GCA_035644815.1 Bathyarchaeia archaeon
TCGCTCATGACTTCAACCAGATCCTTCTTCAGATCACCATAGCCGCGTCCTTGGTAACGCTCGACCAATGTGTCCACCGGAATATCGGCGAAGAGACTGTAGATGGTGAGCAGGTTGGAAACCCCTGGCTTGTTGTCCCAGTCAAAGCGAATCTCGTTTTCCGTATCGGTGACGGCACGCATGATTTTTTTCTTGAAGACGTCCGGGCTCTCCAGGATGGCGATCCGGCTTGCTTCATTCTCAGCGGACTTGGACATTTTCTTGGTAGGGTTGTCCAGCGCCATGATGCGTGCGCCAAAGGATTGGATGTTCGGCTCGGGAATCACGAAGACATCTTTCTCATAACGCTTGTTAAAACGTTCCGCAATGTCGCGAGTCAGCTCGATATGCTGCTTTTGGTCATCGCCGACAGGCACATGGGTCGTATCGTAGAGCAGGATGTCAGCTGCCATCAGCACTGGATACGTAAACAGACCCACCTGCACGTTCGCTTTTCCTTCTGATTTGTCCTTGTATTGCGTCATCCGGTTCAACTCGCCGATGTAGGAGGCGCATTGCAAGAGCCAGCCCAGCTCAGCATGCTGTCTCACATGGGATTGGATGAAGATCGTCGCTTTGGCAGGGTCCACACCGCAAGCCAGGTATAGCTGTGCGATGGAACGCGATGCTTTCCGCAGTTCTTCGGGATCCTGCGGGACGGTCAATGCGTGCAGGTCGACGACGCAATAAAAAGCTTCTGCTTCATGCTGAAGTTCCACGAACTGTTTCAGGGCGCCCAGATAGTTGCCGATTGTCAGGTTGCCGGATGGTTGTACACCGGAAAAAATGCGTTTCATCTCTTTGCCTCCATCTCGCTATGTATCCCTTTATTTTACTGCAAAAAAAGGGACAAGCAAAGCAAAGAACGCATTTCCCGTCCCAGTGGGGAAATACGTTCTTGCAAGCAGTCATCCCTCGACACGAGGCTTCGTTGGATCGCAGTCTGGCGCATCGACTTCGGATACAGACGCCAGCTTCAGAAGATAGTAGCATTCTTCCCGTGCCATATGGTCAGGCATGAGAGGAGACAGCGCGCCAAGCAGTCTGGCGTCCAGATCCAGCTCCTCGATTTCTTCCAGGAAACGGGAGAAGAGACGAATCTCCAGATCAACCTCATGGTTAAAGCGGGCGAGGGCGGGAAAACGCTCCACATTGGTACGAAGGTATCCAGCCAGCTCTGTCGCTTTGATGTAAAAGTCTTCGAATTGCTGGGCGAAGTCGTTGCCTCTGGCGATAATCGGTTTTTCCACCGGATCGCTCAAGCTGGCAATCGTGCTCGCATGTCCGGCAGCATCCGGGAGCCAGACCAGATGATAATGGATCGGATGGCACGCAGGCGGCAGCTCCTCGGCCACAAGGAATTGAGCGATGCGGAGATATTCATCAACTTCATTCACCATGTGATTGACGAAGGTAGGCGGCAAATTGATCGAGATATCGCCTTCCAGTTGTCGGGCCAAAATGTTCAGCTTGAAGGTGCGTATCTCGGCAGCATGAAAACAGGCCTGTTGATTCAAATGGAGGATTTCTCCATGGGAGAGATCTCGCCGAGCGGTCTCGAGAAGCTGGTCGAATACATGGATAAAATGTTGAGCTGTACATACCGCTTCCACTTCTGCAGGGGAGAGCGTGCTGAATAGAAAACGAGCATGGTCGCCAAGGATTTGCAGCCAGAAGCGCTGCTCAAACAAGGCGGCCTGATCATAGTTGACTGTACTCATGAAATTTCCCTCCTTCATTACCAAGAGCATTTTATGAAGGTGGGCGTAGGTAGGTGCCTATGTGTAAAGGAAAATTCCGGGAAACAAGACTTTTAAACAAATGATTAATTAGCAGAGAAACACCAATCAGGAGTATTTTTTCTCCGCGATCGTCGGATCAGGCATATCGATAAATTCATGTATGTCTACTGCCAAACGCTCGATTTTGGTAGGGACACCCCGATAAAAAACATAGCGGCCGCGCCGTTCACTCCAGATAAAATCCGTTTCCAACAGCAGCTTGATATGTTTGGAGACTGCCGGTTCGGTGATTCCGTGGAGATCGGCCAGCTGTTGAATGCAATAGGGGTGATCCAGCAACGATTTGAGGATGGCTGTCCGTGTCGGGTCGCTGAACACTTTCATTTTGGTGATAAAATCGCTGGCAATTGCCGTATGTACGGAGGTGCCCGGTACATCGACATGCATGCCAACCGATATTTTTTCCGGGTAACTACCTAGCAAGAGATGAGGATATACAAAGGAAGAGGGAAACAAATAGATCCTTTTCAAGTCCTCGTAGTTGAATTGATAGGTTTTCGCCTTCTGGAACTGAACGAAGGAGTCATGCATCTGCATACGCGGGTGAATGCCTGATAAAAAGCGCAGCGGGTCTTCTTTCAGCGCTTCCTCCATTTCGTGCACAGCTCGGATAAGCCAAGGTTCCACGCGACGTTCCTCTTTGCGGAAATAAGGAAGGTAGGCATGGCAAAATTCCAGGAAGGAACGCTTGATTGTTTTGGGACGTAAAATCACTTCGCGCTGCTCCGGTTTTACCTGCTCATACGTTTCATCGGTTCGTCCCTTCATCCACGCTTCAATCTGCTGCCGGTGATAGAGGGGGCCGATCATCCCTTCGATAAATTCGACCGGGGCCATGGCTTCGATTCGCTCCAACGCCGCTTCCACGGACGGATAAGCGTGTTCGTTCCACGGTTCGATAAAATCGAGTATCTCCAGAAAATGATTCGAAAGCGTGCGATAGTAGGGCAGCTGTTCCACCAGCTTTGTCGGAAGCTCCGTTCGTTGCTGTGTCGCCCAGGCTAATCGTGAGGTATGATGCTCCGGTTTGGCCAGCACGTGCAAGCTGAGGAAAAATTCGTAGGCTGGCAAATAAAAGATGGAAACATGTTTTTTCAGCCAAAGCTGTAAGTCTTGCAAGAACGGTATCCTCCTATCTATCATTCTATGAATTAACTGCATGGTTAATTTAGGGTGTGATGTGTGAAAATTATAATTATTATGGAGATGTAGAAATCGTTTGTCAATCGGCAAATAGGGGAACTTCCCTTGGCTGAAAGTGGACGGTTTTCTCGAAGTAAAGGAAAGCAGAAGAAAGCCCGAAGTGCGAATGGAGCGGTCGCTTCGGGCTTTTGCCATTATCCTTTTTTCAGTTCCTGAAAGCAGCTCTCCAAATGAGCCAATTCCTCTTTTGATAATGCATGCTGCTGATAGCGATGCCGCTGATACATTTCCGTTATTTGTGAAATCAGTATGAGCTGCCGAGCATTTCCCCACTTTTTTCCGATGCGCAGCAAGAATTCTTGGCTGGTTTCATCTTTTTGCATCGGTAAGCCCTGTGCTTTCATATACCGTAAAAACTGGTAATACAAGTAGCGCGCCTGATCATCCTTCGGGGCGGAGAAACGTTCCATGAAAGAGTGGAGTATCCCGCCAAGTCCGGAACCAGCCTTTCCTGTTGCTTCGACAGGGGAGATGACACTGGGAGCGGCCCCAGATGCTGCAGGCTGAATGTGTGCTCCAGCAGGATGTCGCCGCTGCCACATTTTCCAGCCTAACCAGACTGCAAAACCTAGCACGATCAGCGCGATCAAATAAGGCTGCATCACGGAAAAAAGCGTCTCTTCCTGTCCAGACAAGCCATGGTCGATCGTGTTTCCAGGTTCACCGTCATTGCCGGTGACGAGATCGATGCGCTGATCTTTGGAGAGTATCTGTGCAAGCTGATTGATCCATTGTTCGATGAGCGCTAATAGCGGTGCAAACGCAGCAAAGAGCAAGGAGCCCAAGGGTCCTTTGACAAGCGACCAGAGAAAGGAGCCGGCAAAAAACAAGGCGCTGGCAATCGCGGTATAAGCTGCCAGCCCAACCAGCTTGAATTGCCCCAGCTCTACGGTCATTCGCAGGCGAAGATGGGCGGGAACGGACAGCCCTGCTGGTTTTTCACGCGTGAGAAACTCGCCCTCGCTCACCACCAGATACGTCAGGAGCAAGACGCTCAGCATGCCAAACAAATGCGGGACTCCGGTCGCGCTTTCGCTAAGGGATACATAAAGAGCTTGATAGATGAGCGCGGCCAGAAAAGTGATAGTGGCGAGTCCAAACCGGCGCAGCAAATCGAAATGGTACAACCGAATGGTCACAATGGTATGAATCCGCCAGTAGAAACCTCCTGCGATTGCAAGGGCCACGAGCCACGAATCAAACAAAAAATAACCGGCGATCCCCGCCGAGGCAATCAGCGGATAGAGCAACAGATGAATCGACATGCTGCGCCCCCCGCCTTGATAAAGCCACGCGCCTATACCGAGCAGGCAGGCTGCCGCAGCCGAAAAAGCCAGCATCGGCCAAAAACGGGCAGGCAAATAGCCGAACAAAGAGAGCAGTCCGGTTGCAATCAAAGCCTCCAGCCAAAAAATCGTCATCCAGCGCCACAGAATACGCCTGTTCATTGCGCGACCTCTCCCTTCTCAGCGGAAGTGGAAGCCGGAACAATCGGTCGACAGATCGGACTTTCACCGGTTATATCCATCAGAAGCACGGTGTGGCCGCGACGAATCAGTCGTTGCAGTGACTCCTGGACGCAATCGTCCATACGGGGCGTGACGATCAGCAGGGCTTCTTTCTCCCGGCTGTGCTCCAAGCGACGGAGAAGCAATGGAAGTGCGGTCGGTATGTACTGATTCAAGCGGGCCAGCTGAGTCATCGCTTGTACATAATGCTTCTTTCCGCTTCCTTTTGGCAAGTCAAAATGATCCTTGCCGCGAAACCGTACGTTGAGCAACAGCTCATAGGCCAGTCCTTCCTGACGGCATCGCGTCGCCAGAGCGGCCAGACATGAGATGGTACGCTCATTGACGGCATCGTTATAACGCTGGAGCGTCGGTTCGAACGAATGCAGGATATGCCCGACGATACGCCAAGAGGGGCGAGCCGTATATTCGTATTGCCGAGTTTGCAGCTCGTTGGTCTTGGCACTCGCCTTCCAGTCAATCGAGCGAAGCCGATCGCCAGCGGCATACGGACGCAGACCGCGCAAAAAGGTTGGATCATCCTGCACGCGCTGACGGGACAACCGATTGCCGACCGCTTCTGTCTCGCCCAAGGAAATTGCAGGCAAAGGCAAAAGCGCCGGATACACCAGCAGCGAAAACGGCATGGGCAGGACGAACGGACAGCCTTCTCCGCCGAAGGGGTCCAAAGCTTCTCCCTGCATCTCGCTTAGCCAGATTACCCCGCGTTGTGAGGGGATCAAGGTGAAGCTGCGTTCCACCTGGGATTTTCGTGGCATGCTCACCCACAGTTCTGCGACAGTGCGTTTTTGGCTGACGTTTACTGAGTCGGCACCTTCAATTTTGACATGCTCAGGCAGAGAAAATTGCAAACGGGTCAGCGGGAGTGGAAGCCATGAATGGTTCGCCAGCGTCAAGCGTACCTGTACAGGAGTTCCGGGCATGACACGACTTTGTTCAGCCTCCCAAGACACCGTCACCAGTTGCGGCAGCCTGCTCACCCACCAGCGGCGCATGGCGTACAAGAGAAAAAAGCTTGCTCCAAAAAGCCAGAGGAACCAGCTGCCCGATAGCAAAGCGAAAAACAAAATAAGCGTCCCGAGAAGATGATAGAGCTGGCGCAGACTCAACATGTTAGCGAACGCCCTCTTCCACTGGCGTCGGCACGCTTTGCAAGATCTGGGCGACGACCT
Source organism: Bathyarchaeia archaeon (assembly GCA_035644815.1). GTDB lineage: Bacteria > Bacillota > Bacilli > Brevibacillales > Brevibacillaceae > Brevibacillus_F. The sequence goes on from DASQNU010000209.1 coordinate 5,746, forward strand.
CTGCTTCCGTCACATGCAGCTCTGCTTCCATGGAAAGCTGGATGCGATGGGTAAACAAGGCAGGTACTGCTTGCTTCACATCATCAGGCAAGACGTAGGTGCGTCCAGCCAAAAAGGCAAGTGCCTGTGCCGATCGGACAAGCGCCAGCATGGCACGCGGGCTGATCCCGACCGCTACCGCCTTGTGTTGACGGCTTGCTTCCGTCAGATCAAGAACATAGCCTTCCACTGCATCACTCACGTGGATTTGCCGCACCTGTGCCTGCATCGCGATGATTTCTTCTGCAGATACCACGGGCTGGATCTCCTCCAGCGGAGAATCGGCGCGGAATCGGCGCAGAATCTCTCTGGAATCATCCCGGCTGCCATAGCCAAGGGAAAGTCGAAACAGAAAGCGATCAAGCTGTGCTTCCGGCAGGGGATAGGTACCCTCCGACTCGATTGGATTTTGCGTGGCGATGACAAAAAAGGCACGGGGGAGCGGGAGAGTGACCCCTTCGATCGAAGTCTGCCGCTCTTCCATACACTCCAACAGACCGGATTGCGTGCGAGGCGTGGCACGGTTGATTTCATCTGCCAAAAGTACGTCAGTGAAGACGGGACCGCGGCGCAGCTCGAACTCGCCTTTTTGCGGGTTGAAATAGTGCAAGCCCACCACATCGGTCGGAAGCAGGTCGGAGGTGAACTGGAGGCGGTGGAAGCTGCCGCCGATTGCCTGCGCCAGCGATTTGGCCAGCATGGTTTTGCCCATGCCGGGCAGGTCCTCCAGCAGTACGTGGCCGCGTGCCAATAAGGCGGCAATTAGCAGGCGAATCTGTTCTTCTTTTCCAACCATGACGCGAGAAACCGTATCGAGTAAGGCAGTTGTTTGTTTATGAGACATGAATAAGCTCCTTTACATTTGTGCAATTGGGTATATATGGAATTATGTCATAGATCACCTAAATTTTCACACTTTTCTTTTTAAGCGGCCCCAAAAAGGAGGGAGGAAGGGAGGGGGTCTTAGAGAGCCTGTGACTATAGTCACCCTCGTGCTGCATACAGATTTGGTTAAATTTGTCTGGGAAAAACGAAGCAGGACGAATTTTTTCCACCCAGATCTCCTAGAAAATGGCCGCATTCGACGGCATTTTTTGCATAAAAAGGCATGCGCGTGTGTGAAAGGAAAGGCATAAGTGATCCAAAAGCCCGTATGATAAAAAGGTGTTTGCCTAAAAAATATTTTGGCTTTTGACGAAAAAACACCATGCACATTATGTAGAAAAACACTTGGAAATGGGAGGGATTTCGACAATTTCATCCCGTTGTCAGTCTATAGGTAGTCCGATAGTATTAAAACTGTTGGGAATAGTTGGCTGACAAAATATGAATGCGAAATATGGTGGAAGTGTAATGAAAGGGATGTGGCAGGATTTACGCGTTTGCTTGTTCATTTTTCGCTGGTTCGTTTTTTTGGCCACTTTTCTCTTTTACGTGGAAGAGACAATGGGGGAATTCACGCTTTTATATTTCCTTGTCGCGATGAATCTATTTTATACCTTCCTCTTGTTTCGGCCTACGCAACGTTTTTTCATGATCATGCTTACCTTGTTTGATTTGTTGATCAATATTCGATTGATCGCGGAAACGGGCGGGTGGAACAACCCTTTCACCATATATGCCTATACCACCTTGTTTTGGTTGGGAACCTATCTAACCGGTTGGAAGCTCCTACTGACAACGATTTTCTTTTTTATCAGCAGCCTCCTATATGCAACGCAACCCACGAAAACCTACACCTTGTCCGATTCCTCATCAGAACACATCATGTTTTTCCTGCAAGTCATCACCCTGTGCAGCATCTACTTTGCCTTGGTCTTCATCTCCTCCCATCTGTTGAAGCTATATCGACGCGTGGTCACCTTCTATCTGTTTTTGCGGAGACTCTCGGAAACCCAACAGGCCACAGAGCTTTGCCACTCTACGGAACGTTTGCTGCGCCGTCTGTTTCAGTCGAACCACGCCTATCTGTGTTGGCTGGATGAACCACAGCCGACTACGAACTGGCGGAGACAAAGCTACGTTACGGAGTTTGCCGAGCGGGGCCTATTGGAGAGGAGCAAACCGACGCTCCATACGTTTGTCAATTACAATGGCAAGGAAGAAACCATTTTTTGTTTTCCTCTGCGTGAGGGGGGACAGAACTGTGGTGCTTTTCTTGTCTCGCTAAAAGAACCGCAGATGCCCTCTAGACTGATCTTCTTATACCTGATGCTGGTCTCCTCGGCAGTCCTCAATCAGAAAAAACAATTGCAGATGAAGCTGGAGATTGCTGCCGCTCTCAATAAAGAAATGCGCAATAAGCTGGCCCAAGATATGCACGACGGCTTGGCGCAGCAGCTGTTTTTTCTCTCGGCACAGCTGTTCCAGATCAAACAATCGCTTGCGGCTACAGCGACGCCTGAGATTGTCAGCCGGTTTGAGCACTTGGAAAACCAGGTAAAGCATTGTCATCTGGAAGTGCGCGGCTATATTCACCATTTGTACGATACGAGAGAAACTGGACAAATCTTTGAGGCGGTACAAAAGCTGTTGCAGCGGATCACGACAGGCCACGAGATTGAGCTGGAATACATCACGCGAGGAAGCTATGCAGAGGAAAACCTCAACCTGCTGGAGACGATTTATCGATTTGTGGAAGAAGCGGTCTACAACGTGCTGAAGCATGCGCAGGCCACTCGATTGGAGGTCACCATCGAAGTAACGGCGGTCCAGTGGACGGTCAAGGTGGCAGATAACGGTGTCGGTCTGCCGACAGAAACGCTTCCCGAGCATGAGGGGCATTATGGAGCGACCGGAATGAACGAACGGATCAAGCAGATGTCAGGAACGTTCCAGATCCGCTCCAGGCCAGATCACGGAACCGAACTAATCGCTATTATTCCTAGAAAGGCAGTGAAACGATATGTCTGAAGTACGGTTATTGCTTGCTGATGACCATAAGATCATCAGGGAAGGATTGAAGCTGATCTTACATAGTACTCCACGATACCAAGTCATCGAAGAAGCAGCGAATGGAGACGAACTGGTACGCAAAGCGATGGCCACCCATCCGGATCTGATTATTTCGGATTTAAAAATGCCCGGTCCGTCCATATTGGAGACGTGCAAAATGCTGAAAGAGAGCATTCCGGATGTGAAGGTGCTAATTTTAACCGCGTATGACGAAAGTGAGGATATCTTTCGCGCACTGGAGTCCAGCGTTGACGGATATATCAAGAAGGATACACTCCCCGAACAGATCCTGAGTACGATCGACATGGTGCTGATGGGATACTCCTGCTTCCAACCCAAGCTGAACCGGAAGAAAAAGGAGGAAGAGAGCGAGATCGCCCTGACCGATCGTGAACATGAGATTTTTCAATTAATCATGGAAAATCTGAGCAATCAGGAAATCGCCCAACATCTCTATATTTCCGAAGCCACAGTGAAGACCCATGTCAGCAGCATTTTACGGAAAACAGGCCAGCCGAACCGATCGCAGGCTGTGCTGTATGCGCTGAAAAAAGGGTATGTACAGATCTCCTCATAGGAATCGAAACAGTATGGAAAAAGATAGCGAGGTTATTAGATGGAAAAAGTAAGAGACGAGATTCAGCGATCTCTGTCAGAGCGGATCGTTTTTTGCATGGCAGTGCTAGTGACCATTGCGTTTCTCTTCGTATTGGGACAGTCTGTTATTAGCGCGAAGCCACTGCTGCAGGATCGTTTGCTGTATGGGTGCGGCATGTGCGTGCTCGTTTACTGGTCTATTTCACTGCTCCATCGGTCGCGCACCTTGCGAACCTCCCTCACGATCAACGCAACCGCATTTTTTTGCCTTCTCCTGTTTTCATTCGGAGCGCTCTACAACCCGTTGCAAATCAAAGAAATTTGGATTGGGTTTCTCCTCTATCCGATCATTATCAGCCTCTTCCAGCATCGCCAGCTGTATCTCATCTGGTGCACGGCTTCGTTTTTGGTCTATGTCTTCTATTTTATGAGCCATATGGAGGAGATCACGTATCCGGAGGCGCTTTCCTTTGCCATCATCAGCAAACTGATGTATACACTGGTGGCGAATTCTTTGGGCTATTTGATCCTCGAACATCTGGAAGGGATGAAAGCCAGGTATTTGCGCCTGAGTGATGAGCGCAATAAAGACTACATGTTTCATGTGCTGTATTCCTTGATTCCGGTCGTGGAGAGGAAAACGCAGACATCCAGCAGTGAGATTGAGGAATCAGCCCGTTTGATGAAACAGATCGCAAGCTTCTATCCGCAAGAAAAGATTCACGACTGGGAAATTAATCTGCTGGCGGTGCTGCACTATGTCAGCCGCATCAAGTGGCCGGACTATGTGTTTGAAAAAACGGGACGGCTGACGACTTACGAATACCAGATCGTACAGGAGCATTGCTTTTTCGCCAAGGAAATCATGTATGGACAGCAGGAATGCGAACGGATCATGGAAGCGCTCAAATACCATCATGAACGCTTGGATGGCTCCGGGTACCCGTATCAGCTTACCGGCGATGCTATTCCGTATTTGGCACAGATCTTAGGGATCGTAGACAGTTACATGGCGATGACGATGTCTCGTCCTTACCGCGCAGCCAGGTCGGAAGAGGAAGCGTTTCAGGATATCCAATCGTTGTCGGGAAAGGCGTATCATCCAGACCTCGTGCAGGCGCTATTCCGAGCGATTGGTTCACCCAAAATCGAGGAGAAGACGCGGGGGGAGCGAAATCTTCCTGCATATGTAGGAGAAAATCAGTATGTAGGCTAGGCAATATCCATCTCGATGATGATGTTTTCCGTTTCCTCCTCCTGCTAGGCTGAGAGAAAAGGGGTTACGGAGGGCTGTTATGCTGAAAAAGAGATGTGACCGTTGCAAACGGTACTCTTTTGGCAACGATGAGATGAGAGAGTGGATTTGTCCGTATTGCCAGAAAGATATCACCCATATAAAGTCTGAGCCGCCGGTCTATTTTACCGTGCGCAACCATCACGCAGCGAAAGACCGCAAACGTGATGATTTCCTGCCCGAATCGATGCTACGGATGAAAGGCTTGGCATAGTCGCTGTTCGCTTGTTTACCGAGGAATTGAGATCAACCTTACGGAACCATAACAGCCTTGCAGAGCTCCTCCTCTAAGGGAGGAGTCTTTTTTTGCACCCAAAAGCGGGGATTTTCTCATCCTCAAGGAGGAGGCGGACTCAACCTTGTCGCCAACCAAGTTCCACCTGACAAGGGAGCAACGTCCTTCTGGTGATGGAAGAGAAACAAACAGGAGGGACGCTACAATAACGAGAAGGAGGAATCGCCATGTCTCGCAGGGGCTTGCTACTTGTTGCACAGGTGCTACTGGGCCTATTCGTATGTATAAATGTATTTCTCTATGTATCTGCCAAATGGACACCGGAGAGAATGCCGGGGATCGCGGGCTGGCGAGTGCTCTCTGTGCTGACGGGCAGCATGGAGCCTGTCATCCGTGCAGGCGATATGGTGATTGTCGCAAAATATCAGGCCGATCATCCTCAGGTGGGTGATGTGATTACGTTTTGGCAGGATGAAGCCAGAAGCTCCTTGATCACCCATCGTGTCATGGAGCGGCTCGAAGAAAATGGGTATGTGCTGACAAAAGGAGATGCCAATCAGGAGACCGATGGGGGTTGGACGGCGCCCGATCGCATTCTAGGCAAAGTCGTGGTGACCATCCCCTACGCCGCTGTCCTGCAAAACTTTTTGCGGCACCCTGTTGTACTAGGGGTGATGATACTGCTTCTTCTGGCCACCAGCTATCGACAATGGAAGCAAAGGAACCGGGGATCTGGTGAGACTCTTGGAAGAAATAAGGAGGATATGATTCATGAGCAGTCAGTTTGAAAAAATGAAGAATTGGCCCTGGAAACGGATCCTGATTGGAACGGCCGTCATCTCTTCCATCGCGGCGAGCTCGAGCTTTGGCACCTACGCCTACTTTACCAGTCAGGTGCAAGAGACGAGTGCCTTTACAGCCGGCAAGCTGGAAATCGGGCTGGGTACGACCGAGACCAGCTTCCGGGCGGAGGGAGATGAGCCCTTTTTGCCAGGGGTTCGTTTTGAGAAAAAGCTGCGCATCGAAAACATGAGTGATGTTCCCGTGAAATATGCGCTATTGGCCAACAAGCAAGGCGGCGATGATATCGTCTATGACCAGCTCATGGTAGAGGTCAGAAGAGGCGGATCGGATGGGGATCTGCTCTATATGGGACGCGTCAGCCAGTTGACACGCGCGAATGTCATTATCGCCGAGCTGGAAAAGGAAGCGGGGGATGACCTTCACTTTTCGGTCTACCTGCCGGAAAGCACAGGGAATGAGGTGCAGCAAAAGTCGGCTGAAGTGGAATTTGGCTTTTTGGCCACACAGATCGAAAATGGAGAGTATTTTGCCCAAAGCGGTCCTGTCATGACACTGACTCCGGCTGACTTTGAAGAGGGCATCATGAAGGCGACAGAACGGGTGATGAAGGACACGGTGCAAGGCACCACGTTTATTTTGGCGGAAGGAAGCTACAGCCTGCCAAACGATTTTACCTTCCCGGCCAACTCGATGTGGAAAGCGGAAAAGGGCAAAGAAGGCAAGGTGGTTCTCGACGCAGAGGACTTGAACGTGAAAGAGGTATCATTTGACGGTATAACCTTCAGCGGCTCGGGCGTCGGTCTTTATGTCGATACCAATGTCAGCATTTCCAACAGTTTCTTCGAAGGCTATGAAGTGGCCATCCAAACAACACCTGGCGACAGTGAAGGACGCAAAGGGCTTACCGTGAAAAATAGCATTTTCAAAAATGTAGACAAAGGAATCGTGCTGGATCAGGAAATGAAAGCAGTCGTCATCGCAGGCAATACATTTGAAAATGTGGAGCATGCGGTAGCGGCAACGGGCGAAAAGGCATCGGAAATTCAAATTGTCGGCAACGACTTCACGAAAGTAAGCGGCTACGCGGTTGACAGCGACGGCGTCCGCATCGGGGATGGCATCACCGGCTTCAAGGAAGCGACAGAAGAGAATGGCTCGGGCGAAGGGAAGCTGGCTGTGCATGTCCAGCAAGCAGACTTCTACCTGGAAGCGAACAAGTATAAATGATCGCAGGCAAAAGTCAGTAGGGCGAAAGAGGGGAAACCACGTTGAGTATCAGGGACAAATGGATAAGCGGCGTTTTTCTCTTCGGCGTGACCGTTGCTCTCTGGGTGCAGCCATCCCATACGTATAGCTGGATGTGGAACGAGGCGAAGGATACGGGGCATGAGTTTGTCATCGGCTTGCTCGATATCACCAGCAGCTCCTTTGACGAGAAATGGCGGGTGGTAAAGGGCGGAAATCAGACGGTCGACCTGGGGAAAATGATCCCGGGCGATGAACGGCAGCTGGAAGCGGTTCTCTCCAAAGGAGACAGCGACCTCGATTTTCGCTATAAAATTACCGCGGAGCTGAAGGACGGATCTGCCCCGGATGCGATTGCCAAGCTGGCGCAGGTGCTCCGCATGCGCATAGAGAGTCAGGGAGATATCCTGTTCGACGGCCTAGCGAGTGAGCTTTTTCCGATCCGGCCAGGTGAGGAGCCTGTAATTGAACCGGCGGTGGCAGAGGAAAAAGAGAGGCTGAAAGAACCAGCATTGAGGGAAACGAAGATGGAACTCGTGCATCGAAAAGGCGAACCTAACAAGGTGTTTCTCATTACGGTTTATTTGCCGAACGAAGGTGTAGATGCTTCTTATCAAGGCTTGGCTGCCAAGCTTCAGCTGCGATTTGAAGCGAAGCAGGCTACATCCGGCGCGATATACGCAGAGTAGGAGGGATCTTGTGAAAAAGGCATTGTTATATGTAACCACGCTCTCCTCCCTCTGCTTGCTATTGCAACTGGATGGAACATCTGCTTATTTGACGAGTGACAAAATGCAGGAATCATCCGTATCGCTCGGCACCAATCGGGATATGTTTGTCTTTGAGGAAAGGGATCTTGTCCTGAGCACGTCTGTACACAAGAAAACCAAGATCACGCGAACACAGGGTACAGGCGGGCAAGGGGGGAGCTCTTCGTCAACTTCGGATACAAGCATTGAAAGAGGCAGTGCAGTGGTTGTCTTCCAGCCGATGCGTCCGCATTTGACGCTGGATGCGTCCAATTTTACTGTCACAGGCGATGCGGAGGATTATGTCTCCATCTCCCCGGCCCAATTGCCGGACCGGGCGACAGGACTTGCGTTTATCATCGAGCACAAGCTGGATGCGGTAAACAAAAAGAATGAGACGGTGACAGGTCAGCTTCACGTGCAGGCATTGGGCGGGTTTTATCATGTCACCGTACCGATTAAGATACGCACCAATTATACAGAGTCAACGGTGGTGACCACCGTGAGCGCACCACCTCCAACTCCCAGTACGCCGCCGACCCCGGCAACCCCACCGCCACCAAGCGATCCGCCGCCAGACACGGGTACTCCTACCCAAGGCGGGGGAACGACAACCCCAGGCACGCCGGGTGGTTCTGGAGGCAGTACCCCACCGGATGGAGGCAGCACCCCGCCGGATGGAGGCAGCACCCCGCCGGATGGAGGCAGTACCCCGCCGGATGGAGGCGGTACCCCATCGGATGGGGGCGGAACTCCTTCAGATGGAGGCGGAACTCCTTCAGATGGAGGCGGTACCCCGTCGGATGGAGGCGGTACCCCGTCGGATGGGGGCGGAACTCCTTCAGATGGAGGTGGCTCCTCGGATGGAGGCGGTTCTTCGGATGGAGGCGGTTCTTCGGACGGAGGTGGATCTTCGGATGGAGGCGGCTCTTCGGATGGAGGTGGATCTTCGGGTGGAGGGGGCTCTTCAGACGGAGGCGGCTCCTCGGACGGAGGCGGTTCTTCGGATGGAGGCAAATCTCCCTGATGCAGCAGCCCATAGCCATTGTATGTCCAATAGACCCAGTGAGGACCCGCCCTTCACTGGGTCTTTGCGTTCCCTGGATCAGGTCCGAAGATGTCGAATCTCCCCGGGATGAGAATGCCCTCCTACTTGAGGATGAGGGAGGAGGAGGCGAGGTTGTAGGCAGGGTTCATTCGTACAACTGCCCGATTTCACCCTGATGCAGGAAGTTAGCAGCCGGGGAAACCCGTATGATTATAACTGTGAACGGCATACGCGAGCCGCACGAAGAAAGAGAGGAATGCTTACTGTGGCAGTCGTTAAAAAAATCGTATCAGTGCTGACCACGACGTTTCTGGTATTGGTGATCCTGCTGAGCGTGTTCATTTTTGCCGGAAAGTTTAACGGAGGCAAAACGACATTGTTTGGAAATGAGCTGTTGGTTGTACTCAGTGGCTCGATGTCACCAACCTTTGATACGGGAAGCATCGTGGCAATCAGACCGGTTCCTTTCGAAGAGATTCAAAAAGGGGACATCGTAACCTTCAAGGACAAAGATGATTTGACCGTCACTCACCGGGTGATCGACTTTGTCGAGAACAAAGGCCAAAAGCAGCTGGTCACCAAGGGTGATGCCAATGACGGCAAGGATGGCAATCCGGTCCCGGCTGACAAGGTCCTGGGAGAAGTGCAGTACTGGGTTCCGTTGGTCGGCTACCTGATCGAATTTGTCCGCTCGAAAGTAGGCATGCTGCTCTTCCTGGTCGTTCCCGGATTGTACATCATCGTGAGCCAGATCTGGAAGCTGATGGGCATGATCAAACAGCAAGAGGCAAACACAAACAACCAGACGTAAGGTGCGGATGGTATCTTGTAGCATGGAATCAGCCGCGTGCTGATTCCAGGTTGCAAGTCATCATATAAAAAAATGAAGAGATAATCGGGAGGAGTTTCAAAATGAACTTGAAAAAACAATTTGCACTGACTTTGGCTTCTGTAGGTTTGGGCGCAGCACTCATCGGCGGAGGAACTTTCGCTTACTTCAGCGACACAGCAGAAGTGAACAACACGTTCGCAGCTGGTACCTTGGATCTTTCCGTTGATCCATCTGTAGTGTTCAACCTGGAAAACATGAAGCCAGGTGACTGGTCCACTCGTGCATACAGCATCCAAAACGATGGTACCCTCGATATCAAAAACGTTTACCTCGCAACTGAGGTCACTGAAACAGATGCAAATGGCGACAACGGTGGCGAAGGCTTGGATGAGCACATCTACGTAAACTTCAAATGGAACATCGACAACGGCTCCGTTCCAGTGTTCGATATGTCCTTGGCTGAGATGAAAGCTCTGACTGGATCCGATCGTCCAAACATCGCTGAAGCTTGGTGGGCAGCTACTGGTACTGACCTGCCTCCTGGCGACCTCGACGACATCCTCGTGCAAATCGAATTCCGTGACAACGGCGAAAACCAAAACAAATTCCAAGGCGATTCGATCCAAGTGAAATGGACCTTCGAAGCTACTCAAGGCGAAGGCGAAGCGCTGTAAGAAAACAATGGCTGAAGGTGGGTGCAACGCCCACCTTCTCCTTATAAAGAAAAGCTTTTTAGAGAAATAGAGATAGAACTGACGCATCGGAGGCGATCGGAAAATGAGCTTGAAAAAGCGATTTGCACTTACACTGGCTTCCGTGGGACTGGGAGCAGCCTTGGTCAGCGGAGGTACATTTGCATACTTTAGCGACACTGCGGAAGTCAACAACACGTTTGCCACGGGGACCCTGGATTTAAGCGTGAATCCTACGGTAGCCTTTGATATTGCCAATTTAAAGCCGGGCGATTATATGGTTCGCTATTTTGAAATCACCAACAGCGGCACATTGGATATCCAGGATGTCCTGATGAAGACTTCCTACACCATTGAGGACGCAAAAGGCGACAACGGTTCCGAGGATTTCGCCAACTACCTCAATGTCGAGTTTTTGACAAGCGATGGGCAGGTTGTGTTGCTCAATCAATCGCTGGCGAAACTGAAGCAGCTCAGCGAAAACGGCAAAGCACCGGATATTTCCTCCCTGTATGGGTTCCTGAAGCACCTGCCTGTAGGCGATTCTGATGTGATCTGCATGAAAATCGTCTTTACCGATACAGGCCTCGATCAAAATATCTTCCAAGGCGATAAGGTTAATCTGAAATGGACACTGGAAGCGCATCAGGGAAAAGGGGTCGCCAAATAAGGGGCTCGCAAGAAAAGTAGTAACGGGTAGAAAGCTCGATGGGTCGATAGCCTGACGGGCTTTTTGACTGTTTTGACTAATCATGCTATTTTGGCTTTATTCGTTAATTTTGGGGTGTTAAGGTGGGTTGTTGAGTGCGAAAACGACATGCAGTCATGTTCAATCAAGTGCAGGCTTATCGGGAAGAGACGCTTCATCTTATCGAAGATGTGACGGAAGCAATGGCGGATCAGATTCCGTCCGGGTTTCGCAATAACATTCGTTGGAATCTGGGGCATATTTATCTTGACCAGTACTTGTGGATTCAGCATCTGACCAAAGAAACCATTCCCATGCCGGATGGGTTTCGGGAGTGGTTCAGCTATGGGACAAGCCCTGCCGATTGGAAAACGAATCCGCCATCCATGGAGGTTCTCAAGGAGCTGTTGAGAGGGCAGCCTGAGCAGATTCGTGCTGTTTATGGGGAACGGCTTGATGAAGAGTTTCCTGCGACAGAAATGGGCATGCATACGATTGAACAAGTCTTGGTTCGTACGATCTTCCATGAAGGGATGCATATCGAAGCGATAAAGGCGATTCGCAGATTTTTATAAGCATCATACAAGAAGGAGCTGCCGCAGCAGCTCCTTCTTGATGGAAAAGCAGTTCGGTTATTTCAATTTAAAATGTGCCGCTGCTTCCGCCAGTTCTTTTGTCAGACAGTCAATCGTTTGAACCATCGACGCAAGCTGTTGAACCCGGGCCGATTGCTCAACCATCGTGGCGGTCACTTCTTCTACGGAAGCCGACACTTCTTCGCCGGATGCCGAAAGGTTCTGGGCAGACACCATTACCTCGTCTTTTTCTTCTTCCATGAGGGTGACTTCTTCCACCACCCGTTTGATTTGATCGGTAATTTCAGTGATTTTTTCCAGAATGGCATGGAAGGCTTCTTGTGTTTGTCCAACATACTCGTCCTGCTTGCGTGCGATATTGCGAATCTCGCTCACACTTTGATTATTCTCCGCTACATAGGCCAGATTCTGTTGGATAATGGCATGAATTTCGTTTGACTGGTCAGAGCTTTGCTCGGCAAGCTTACGAATTTCTGCCGCCACTACCGCAAAACCTTTGCCATGCTCTCCCGCTCTTGCGGCTTCAATCGAGGCGTTAAGGGCAAGCAAATTGGTTTGGCGCGCTATCTCGCTGATCGCACCGGTAATGTTGCTGATCAGATTTGAGCTTTCCTGAAGCTGCAAGGTGATGGCCGAGATCTTTTGGACCTGTTCTTCATTCTTTTCGTTGTTATGGATCAGTTCGCCGACTACATGTTTACTGCCGTGGAACACCTTGATGATATCCTCAGCCCCTTCTCGCACTGCTAGAGCCATGGCGCTCATGGATGCAAATTTTTCCCCGAATCCGTAAAACTTGTTCACGATATTTTCGGTATCCTGGGATTGAGCTTCCATCGCCTTGGCGATTTCTACGGAAGTGGTTGACGTTTCGTTAATGGACGTAGCGGTTTGCTTTGTGGAAGCATCCAGTTCATTTGTGCTGGTATACAGCACCTCGATGGACTTGTTCATTTGCGCAATTAAGTCTTTGTTTTGCTCAACCATTCGATTGAAACTGTCCGCCAATATTTTGAATTCGCTACGATACTTGTTTTCTGCAGTCACTGTCAGATCGCCCGTTGCCAATTGCTTGAAGAGGCTGGTTATTTCTGTCAACGGATTGACAATCGAACGGGAAAGCACCAAACCGACACCTATGGCCATAAGAATGATGACTAGCGTAATGATTGCGATCATAAGAAACATATCATTGATCGGACGTTGGATGTCTTCATAAGAATCGATGACGCTAATGGTCAAGTCTGCCCCTGGAATTTTGTTGATCCGCATATAATCTCCGTTCAAATCAACGCTGGAGGCTTTTATCTCTCCGTTGGCACGATCTTGTAAGAATTCCTCAACGCCCGGTCCTTCCAGCTTTGTTCCCACTTTGGTATTATCCTTTGAGTTATAAAGGATTGTGCCGCCGCGGCTCACAATTTCGATACTGCCTTCGCTATTGATCTTAACATCCTTCAGCTTCCCTACAAAAAACTTACTGTCCACTGTTGTTGCGAATACACCTAGAACTTTCCCGTTATTGTCCTTGATAGGCTGTGAAAAGGCTAATAAAATTTTTCCGCTGCTTTTCGAGATAATGGCATCACTGATGAATGCTTTTCCTTTGAGCGCTTCCGTAAAATACTCCCGATCTGACCGAGACTGACCGATATTATCAACATTTGTTCCGGCTAAAATGATCCCCTTGGTATCCAGGATCAAATAGGATTCCGTATCAGTTGTCCCTTCCAGACTGCTCTTTAGAGTAGCGTTTACATGATCGAAATACGGATTACGAGAAGAGAAAAAGTCAGCATCCGACATGGTACCGGCTGTTCGGAGTTTCAACAGATCACCAAAAGAATCGTGATTGGAAACCAGGAAGGTTGCTTGCTCCTGCAATTGGAGTGCAGTCCACAGCCCTTCACCGAGTCGGTCGGCCATGCCATTGATTTCATCTTTGCTTTTTCGCAGCACCAAATCAGATGAATAGAAGTAGGCTGCAGTAGAGGTTGCCAGAAGTGCGATAATGACCAATAAACTGATCAGGATTGGCAGTTTCACACGAAAAGAGGCATTCCTGACTTTGTTTATTAAGCTAACTTTTCTACGATTCATACTTTTACTAACTCCTCTTGTATTTAATGTTTATATAACGGCAAAATCCTTAAGGAACTTAATACCAAAGCATACTTCTCGCATGTGCATACCCGTGCTTTCTCTGGAAAGAATACCATTTGATGTATTTCATTAATCCGTTTCCCCCAGAGGAGAAAAATGAAACATGAACAATGAGCAAGCAGCAGCGGAAACGAAGATCCGGACAGGCCCTTTATTTGCCGTGATGTTTATTGGTGCATTCATCGCGTTTCTCAACCAAACGTTGATCAATACAGCGTTGCCGCAAATCATGGATGTTTTTCAAATAGAAGCTGCGACAGCAGACTGGTTGATCACGATTTACATGTTGATTAACGGGATCGTCATACCGATAACAGCCTTCTTGCTGGAGCGGTTCACAACCAGGCAGATCTATCTTGCCAGCATGGGACTGTTTACGATCGGCACGCTCATTTGCGCACTCGCACCCGGTTTCTATACGATTTTGATCGGTCGGGTTGTCCAAGCCGCCGGTGCCGGAATTCTAATGCCGCTCATTACAAATGTGATTTTTACGTTATTTCCGGTGGAGAAGCGCGGCTCGGTCATGGGGATGCTGGGGATTGCGATTAACTTTGCGCCGGCTGTCGGGCCTACTTTGTCCGGTTGGATTGTCGATGTGTATTCGTGGCGAGTTCTGTTTTACGTTATTTTTCCGATAGCCTTGGCAAATTTGCTCTTTTCCTTATTTTTTATCAAAAATGTTTCCGAAACGGGTCGTCCGAAATTGGATGTGTGGAGTGTCATCCTGTCGACGATGGGCTTTGGCGGGATGTTATATGGCTTTGCAGCAGCAGGTACGGAGGGGTGGGATGATCCCCAAGTGATCATGATCCTCGTCATCGGTGGGATCAGTCTGATCGCTTTTATTTGGCGACAATTCACCGTGAGTCATCCCATCCTGGAATTTCGCATTTTCCGCAATCCGGTTTTTTCACTCACGACCGCGATCAATGTGATTGTGACCATGGCTTTGTTCTCGGGCATGATTCTGATTCCGATTTATATGCAGCATGTACGGGGATTTACCGCGCTCCAATCGGGGCTCATGTTATTGCCGGGGGGCATTATCATGGGGTTGATGTCACCGGTGACGGGGAGGTTATTTGATCGATACGGAGTAAAATGGCTTGCCGTGATCGGTCTAGTGATCACTGCCCTGACGACGTATGCGCTGACTAAGCTGGATACAGACACATCGTTTTCCTATGTAACATGGATTTATACGCTTCGCATGTTCGGAATGGCGATCTTGATGATGCCGATCTTCACGGCAGGGCTAAATGCGTTGCCGCTCAAGTTGAACCGGCATGGCACTGCGATGGTAAATACATTGCGCATGATGGCTGGTGCGGTTGGGATGGCTTTCTTTGTGTCCGTGATGACGAATCAGACAGCAGCCCATATGAGAGAAATAACGGCAGGGGCACATGCGACTTCAACGGATACCCTATCACTTCTGGCAAGCCCGACAACCGTTGATGTGAGGAACGTGACCACAGGGGTGCATGTGGCCGCTGCTCATGAGATGGAGTCGCCGCTTGTTGCGCAGGCAACGGTCATGGCGATCAACGACGCCTTTATGATTGCGACCATATTGACGCTGATCTCCTTGCTTTTTGCGTTTTTTATTCGGAATACTGATCCGCAAAAAGGGGATTGAAAACGAACAGACACCTCATTTCTTGCGAAAGAGGTGTCTGTTTTTGAATGGCATTATTTATACAGGAACGGGAACAGCCTGCTTTAACGCTTGTGACAAATCTGCCAGAATATCATCGATCGCCTCGGTCCCCACAGACAGACGGATCAGGGTAGGTGTGACCCCTGCCAGTCGCTGTTCTTCCTCTGTCATCTGCTGATGGGTCGTGCTTGCCGGATGGATGATCAATGATTTGGAATCGCCCACATTGGCCAGATGGGAGAAGAGCTTCACCGATTCAATCAGCTTTCGGCCTTCTTCTACGCCGCCCTGAATGCCAAAGGTGAGAATGGCTCCCTGTCCGTTTGGTAAGTATTTTTGCGCAAGCGGGTATTGCGAATTACCTTCCAGCCCCGGATAGTTGACCCATTCGACAGCAGGATGGGCATCGAGGAATTTCGCGACCGCCAAGGCGTTCTGGCTGTGGCGTTCCATCCGCAGGTGCAAAGTTTCCAGTCCTTGCAGGAACAAGAATGAGTTGAAGGGTGAAACAGCTGCGCCAATATCGCGCTGCAGTTGGACACGCGCTTTGATGATGTAGGCGAGGTTGCCAACGGCCTCGGTATATACGACTCCATGGTAGCTCGGATCAGGGCTGGTCAGTCCGGGGAACTTGCCATTATTCCAGTCGAATTTTCCCGAATCGACAATTATCCCGCCAATGGAGGTGCCATGGCCGCCGATGAATTTTGTCGTAGAATGAACCACGATATCCGCTCCGTGCTCAATGGGACGGGCAAGAATCGGGGAAGCAAAAGTGTTGTCAACAATCAAGGGAACGCCGTGTTCATGGGCAATTTCCGCAATTGCTTCAAGATCGGCAATGTCAATGCGGGGGTTGCCGATGGTTTCGACAAAAACGGCTTTCGTTTTATCAGTAATGGCAGTGCGGAAGTTTTCGGGATTGGATTGATCGACAAAATGAACCTTGATACCTAATTTCGGCAGCGTATGGCTAAATAGATTATATGTGCCGCCGTACAGGCTGGAAGAAGAGACGATATCATCGCCGGCTCCGGCAATATTCAGGATGGAAAACGTAATAGCAGCCTGACCGGATGCGGTGGCCAAAGCCCCTACGCCACCTTCGAGCAGGGCAACACGCTTTTCGAAGACGTCTTGTGTGGGGTTCATGATGCGACTGTAAATATTGCCGAACTCTTTCAAGGCAAACAGATTGGCTGCATGATCTGCGTCGCGAAACACGTACGATGAGGTCTGATAAATGGGTACAGCGCGTGAACCTGTCGTCGGGTCTGCTTCCTGCCCGCCGTGCAACGCAAGGGTTTCCAATTTCCATTCATGTTTTTCTGCCATTTTCCCATCTCCCCCTAGAAAATAATAAAAGCCTTCCTCTGGTAAGAAGAAGGCTGCGTACCGAAATTTACGCGTGTTCATCTCCCAGAATCAATTGGATCCTGCAGGAATTAGCACCTTGCATGCTTGCCATGCCGGTTGCCGGGTTTCATCGGGCCAGTCCCTCCACCACTCTTGATGAAAAATATGGAATTTGTCGCTGTGCTTTCCATTTTACGTAAGCAAAACTGGGCTGTCAATCCTTTTTTCCGAGTAAACAGATAGGGATATAACGAATGAAAAGTAGAAACATATCATAGTGGGAAAATAGCTCTAGTTCCACTTGCAGCAGGGAAAAGTGGACAAGTGTTTGTAAGGAAAAGGACCTATGGATGAACGGTCGAAAATGGGGGTGGACAAAGTGGATAAGTAATCGTTGGAAAGGGGAAAATGACAACAAAACAAGGTGTAGCGAACGAATGTTTCATTATATGCGCGGATTTTGAGTTCCGGATCAATCCAGAATACAGAAAAATGTGATTATTTTAGGAAAAAAGGACTTTTTACGTTTTTTCTAAATTGTCCACACATGGTATAATTTTCCTTGTACAGTAGTAACGGCTCCTCAAGGGTGGTCGGCTCATCCCTATGAGAGGGGGTGGGTTTATGACAGTCTATGAGTCGATATCAGTGATGATTGCCTTTGGCACGCTGATAGTGGCAATGCTGTCCTTCGCTAAAAAGAAGTAGATCACCCTTGAACACATCCATCCAGGTGATCCACATCAAAGCCGTATGAGTCGCCCCCCTTGTGGGGAACGCCTATTGTACAGGACCGTTGGTGTAGCCGCACCAGCGGTCTCCCTATTTCTCCGCAAAAACCATCAACATATTCCATTTTACCATATTGGTTCCAAAAAATCTACAAGAATAATCCCCTAAAAAATTACAATGCCGCTCGATTTTTGTCGTCATGGCGCAGCAGCCAGCGGTGGTACACATACTCGATCATCCCCAAAATCAAGGCCGTTAAAAACGCAGCATCTAGTGGTATTCTTGCCCCCGGAAGGAATGCGTCGAAAAGCAGGAGAGCCACGATCGTCACCGCAATATCAAGTCCAGTGGTCATCCATAGGGTACCGCTGCGCAAGAATGATCGCTCCATGAAGTGGCCAATCACTGCCAAGACCAAGCCAACCAAGATGGCTTGGGTGAAGGAAGGGAAATACAGACTGCCGATCAGATAATCCAGAAGCAGTACGGTAATGGGGATGAGTAGCAGTTTGATCAGTAATCGGGACAAGCTGACCCCTCCATAATCAATGTTACCATGTATGTTTGCGATTTGGCGCTTATCGTATACGTCTTTTTTGTTACGATTCCCAAAAAACGGCTTCATTCATGGTAACAACGAGCAGTCACCAATTAGAAAAACAACCCAAGCTATGGTATGATAGGGCGAGTGAAGGACTACGGACTGGAGGTTTCGCCCATATGGAGATGGAAGTAAAAGAAATTACGCCGGTTGAAGTATTGGAAAAACTGAAAAACGGTGAAGATATCCAATTGGTTGATGTACGTGAAGTGGAAGAGTGGAATGAAGGACATATCGCACAAGCCAAGCTGATTCCGATGAGCAGCTTGCCGGCTCGTCTGGATGAGCTCGATAAAGAGAAGCCGATTATCATGGTGTGTCGCAGTGGTGCTCGCAGCCATCGCACCTCCGAATATTTGATGCAGTACGGCTTTGATGTAACGAATATGGTAGGCGGCATGCTCGCTTGGCCCGGCGATATCGAAAAATAAGCATAAGGAAAACAGTAGTTAGCCCGCTTTGCGCTGGATGTAACGCAAAGCGGTTTTTACTATGGGGAGGGAAGCAAGGATGAAAGGCATGTGGTTGGCTGTTTTACTCGCAGTATGTCTGGCTATTGCCGGTTGCGGTAGTGGGGACTCGGCCGGAAACGGCCCTCTGACCTTAACAGCCACAGAGGGCAGCTATCAGGGGAAGCTGGTGGTCTCATCAGCGAAAGTTGGTCCAAATACGTTTACGTGGTCGGTCACCGACGCCAATAATCAGCCCGTGACGAATGGAGAAGCGGTCCTCCACTTTTCCATGGAGGGAATGATGGATCATGGAAACAGCGAGCTCGCGTTGCAAAAGCAGCAAAATGGCACGTGGGCAGCAGATGGCCCTCATCTGATGATGGAAGGCATCTGGAAGCTTCAGCTCGTATGGACGGATGACCAGGGAACGAGCCATCCGTTTGACTATACCGTAGAGGCAAAAATAAAATAAGGTGGGAATGGTTGTGCAAGAGAAAGGCTTTATCCAAAAATATGGGATCTATCTGGCTGCCCTTGTTTTGGCTTTAGCGGCAGCTGGTGTCATGTACTACAATCACGTGAACAACCAGAAGATTCCAGTGCTTAAGCCAATGGAGGATTTTACACTAGAACAGCTGGATGGCAAACCGTTTCATTTATCGCAAACGGATGGGAAGGTTCGCCTGGTTTCCTTTATTTTCACGAATTGCCCAGATGTCTGTCCGGCGACAACGGCCTATATGGTGCAAATGCAGGATGAATTAAAGCAAAAAGGATTGTATGGTACGCAGGTCGATTTTCTGAGCATTTCCTTTGATCCGGAACGCGATACTCCAGAGGTCTTGCAAGAATACGCAGATCGCTTCCGTGTCGATCAAAGCGGCTGGCATATCCTGCGAGGTGACGAGGCAGCCGTCGAGAAAGTGACGAAATCCTTCGGCATAGGGGTCATGAAGCAACCGGACGGAAGCTACGTTCATACGATGGTTACCTTCCTTCTGGACAAGCAACACAATCTGCGGAAAATGTACGGCATGGGTGCCGATATGAATACCGAGGAAATCATGAAGGATCTGGAGCTGCTGGCTGACGAATAGGTTTGATTGTACGTTCTCCTTGCTGAAAGCGGACAGACAGCACTTTTCTGTACGAGTTTCAAAGGTAATCCGCACAATAACTTCAAATCGCTGATCCCCTTCTTTCAGCAATAGCTGGAAAGTCTCTTGCGCAGCAGAGGGGGGAAGCTCTTGACGGCCGACATGTTTGTATTCGACAATGTCGGCCTTTGGGTATTTTTTTGAAAAGCTTGATAGGCCGCAGAGACAGTATGCCCGAAAGAAATAACACCATGTGAAATGTGGTATACTTAATTTCCATGCAAGGATTGGTAAATACTAAGGGAATGGATGGAAGGACTTATGTTACAATAAGTCATAGTGTGATTGAACGGCCATCAATGGCATTGACGATATAGGAGGTATTAGCTTGAGTGAGGTTAGGATTTTCGCCATGGGCGGATTGGGAGAAATTGGAAAGAATATGTACTGCGTCGAGGTGGAGGACGAGATCGTCATCATCGACTGTGGAGTCAAGTTTCCGGAGGATGAGATGTTTGGAATCGATCTGGTGATTCCGGATATCACGTATCTGAAAGAAAATGAGCATAAAATCAAGGCAATGCTCTTGACGCACGGTCATGAGGATCATATCGGAGCGATCCCCTATATCTTCAAGCAGATCAATCCTCCTATTTATGGAGGCCGGCTGACGCTGGGACTGGTAAAAGCCAAGCTGGAAGAACACCGGATGCAAAACGATGTGCAATTAATCCCGATAAATGAAGATACAGTCATTCCTTTTAAACAAATGAAGGCGTCATTCTTCCGCACCAACCACAGTATTCCGGATTCGTACGGAATCGCGATTGAAACGCCGGAAGGTACCGTTGTACATACAGGTGACTTCAAATTTGATATGACTCCTGTAGGGGGGACCACCGAGTACGCCAAAATGGCTCGCCTGGGCAACGGTGATGTCTTGGCTTTGTTGTCGGATAGCACGAATGCAGAAAGACCCGGATTTACCATGTCGGAGCGGGCGGTTGGCGAAGGCATCATGGAAGTGGTTGGCCAGGCTAGAGGCCGGATCATCCTCGCGACCTTTGCTTCCAACGTTCACCGTTTGCAACAAGTGGTAGAAGCGGCTATGGCACATGACCGGAAAGTAGCCGTCATCGGTCGAAGCATGGAAAAAGCCTTTTTGATCGGACAAGAGCTTGGGTATATCCAAGTGCCAGAGGGTATGCTGATTGATATCAAAACAATTGATAACTATGCGGATAATCAGATTTTCATCATCTGTACGGGTAGTCAGGGTGAACCTATGGCAGCGCTGACTCGGATTGCTTCCGGTTCACACCGAAATGTACAGATCTATCCGGATGACACGGTTATCATGTCAGCCTCCCCGATTCCGGGCAATACAGTAAATGTATACCGCACCATCGACAAGCTCTTCCGTGCGGGAGCCAACGTCATTTACGGCACCTACTTTGATATTCATGCATCCGGACACGGCAGCAGTGAAGAGTTGAAGCTGATGATCAACTTTATCCGCCCGCGTTACTTTATCCCGATCCATGGGGAGCATCGGATGCAGCGTACCCACGCAAAGCTGGCCAAGCAGGTAGGAATCGATGAAAAGAATATTTTCGTTATGGACAACGGGGACGTGCTCTGTTGTACCCGTGAAAGCGCACATCTGGAAAAAGTGCAAGCCGGAATCGTGCTGATCGACGGTAGCGGAATTGGCGATGTCGGCAATATCGTGCTGCGCGACCGTAAACACCTTGCGGAAGATGGCTTGATGGTGGTTGTCGTCAGCTTGGATATGAAAAACTTCAAGATTTTGACCGGTCCGGACATTGTGAGCCGCGGATTTGTATACGTACGGGGATCAGAATCGCTGATCCAGGAAGCCACGGATCTGGTGAAACAGAGGCTGATACAGGCACTCGATCGAAAAACGAGAGAGTGGAGCGAATTGAAAGCACAGATCAATGAGGTCCTGAAGCCGTACATTTACGAGAAAACGGGCCGTAACCCAATGATCCTAACTATTTTGATGGAAGTATAATCGCGTGAAAGTGTCTCAAGACATTCTCCTCGGGGAATAGAAGGGATATAATAGCGGTAATGGCATTGTGCAAAGCAACGATAAAGGAGAGGTTTCCCTATGATGTCTTATGAAGCATATATGAGTCAGGTCATTCAACCGATGCGCGATGAGCTTACACGAATTGGATTTCAAGAATTGAAAACACCTGAAGATGTTGATCAGGCCTTTACCAATATGAAAGGTACCGCGCTGGTTGTTGTTAACTCTGTGTGCGGCTGTGCAGCAGGCTTGGCTCGTCCGGCAGTAGCGCATTCCCTCCAGCATGATGTGAAGCCAGACCATTTGTACACTGTGTTTGCCGGTCAGGAAAAAGAGGCGACTGCGAGAGCTCGTGAATATTTCGAAGGCTTTGCTCCATCTTCGCCATCCTTTGCTCTGATGAAAGATGGGAAACTGCTGGGAATGGTTGAGCGTCATCAAATCGAGAACAATGACTTGGCAACGATCTCTGGATTGTTGACTTCCATGTACGATCAACATTGCAAATAAGAATGACTGATTGAAGAAGGCGCCTGAAAAGGCGTCTTTCTCTTAGGGGGAGAGGAATGCAATGCATCGTGGCTGCGGTGGGGAGAGCATGTTTCGCAACTCCGCTTCATTCTACGCCCCGCAAGGGAGTGGAGACTGTCCGCTCCGCAGGCGCTCCGTTCCGAAACATGCTCTCCTGCGTAGCAGAAGCTATTGCAAAAAGATAAAAGGATTGAAAAGAAGCGAGCATTCAAGCTTTTTCTTTTCATCCGAACGACTTTATGCAAACGCCACGTGAGGAAGGGAAGAACGGGACGAGCGGAGTCTTTGTCACACCTGCTTAGGTGGAGCTTGCAAAAACGGTACACGTTTGTCGCGCAACTTCTACGTATGAATACGCTTCCTCGAAATTTTTGCACGACGTGCCGTTTTTGTAAGCGGAACCGGACGGTGCCCACTCCCTTGCGGGTGTGGCAAGAACGCAGCCCCGCCCGTTATTCCCTTCCCCCACCACCATGTTTGCACTACAACAAAAACTAACAGGAGGAACGCAACCATGCAAACAAGAGCGTTCGGACGTGACCCTCATCAAGTCTCGTTGCTTGGGTTCGGCGCTCAACGAGTTGTCGATGAGCACGATTGTACCGAGGAGGAAGCAATCGCCATCATCCGGCGAGCAGTCGAGCAAGGGGTCAATTATTTTGATACCGCTCCAAGCTATAGCGCCGGACAATCGGAGACCAGAGTAGGCCTTGGTCTGAAAGGCTTGCGCGATCAGGTATGGCTGGCCACGAAAACCGGAGGGCGGACTCGGGATCTGGCTTTGCGTGATTTGGAAGGCAGTTTGAAGAGGCTGCAAACTGATTACGTCAATGAATGGCGGGTACATAATGTCATGCAACCACACGACCTGGAAGCCATTTTTGCCAAAGGCGGGGTCTTGGAAGCAATGATAGAGGCAAAGGAGCAAGGTCTCGTCAAGAAGATCAGCATCAGCGGACACACGGATCCGCGTCTGTTGGCGGAAGCGATCCGGCGCTTTCCATTTGACAGCGCACTGGTAGCCTTGTCTGCACTGGATCATTTTATTTACAGCTTTGCCCATGAGTTTGTGCCATTGGCTGTGGAAAAAGGGGTAGCGGTGATCGGCATGAAGGTCATGGCGCTTGGAAAGCTGGCTCCTTGGACCGAGCAGGCACTTCGTTATACGTGGAGCTTACCTGTTTCCACCGCGATTTTGGGCGTCAGCAAAATGGACGAGCTGGAAGCGGATCTACAGGCAGCACGTAATTTTCAGCCGATGGATGAGATAGAGCGGGTCTCCTTTTTCCAGGAGATCATACCATTGGTAAAAGCCGATGTACTTCGCTGGAAAGCCAGCGAGTGGATGTCAGGAGAATGGTATCGATTGCCGCAGCTTTCATTTGACGCGTAGAAGGAACAAGCATACGACAAGCAATAATGGCAGGGAAGAACACGGGAAATCGGTTCTACCTGCCATTT
This sequence comes from Bathyarchaeia archaeon, assembly GCA_035644815.1. Lineage (GTDB taxonomy): Bacteria > Bacillota > Bacilli > Brevibacillales > Brevibacillaceae > Brevibacillus_F. The sequence goes on from DASQNU010000209.1 coordinate 29,635, forward strand.
TCTATGAATGAACTAAATTGAGGGGAATTATCTAAAAATTCTAATTGTAAACCTTTACATTTTTATAGTAGAATAACACTAGGAAAAAACAGGTAAAATGCAACCGTATACTCAACAAATTATGTAAACCTTTACATTTCAGAGAGAAGTTGATCACGATGGCAACCATACATGACGTAGCAAGGCTGGCAAAGGTATCGATTGCCACTGTCTCCAGGGTCATGTCAGGGGCAGACCCGGTTAATCCGAAAACACAGCAAAGAGTCATGGAGGCGATGGAGCAGCTCAATTATACGCCAAATGGATTGGCCCGTAATCTGCGCAGTTTAAAAACCAATGTCATCATCGCACTTGTCCCCGATATTAAAAATCCATTCTTCTCGGAGGTGATTCGCGGCATCGAGGATGGGGCGAGAGAAGCGGGGTTTAACGTACTGGTTGGAAGTACGGACGGCGACAGGGAAAAGGCTAAGGAGTACATGGCTTTGTTGGAGGAGAGCCGGGCAGATGGCCTCATTTTGACGACAGCCCAGATGGATCAGACTTTCATTGAGGATTTTGCCTCCCGCCGGCCCATGGTCCTCGCGTGTGAATACATCGCAGGAAGCGAGATCCCTTGTGTCTCGATCGACAACGAAAGTGCCGCCCGCAAGATCACAAAGCATTTGCTGGCCCAGGGACATACGCGGATTGCCCATATTATGGGACCGAGCAATGTCGTACTCAGTCAGGCACGTTTGAACGGATACAAACAAGCGCTAAGGGAACAAGGTGTGCCGGAGGATGAGCTGCTCGTACAGGAAGGAGATTTTTCGATCGAATCTGGATACGCCATTGCGAAAAAGCTGCTTTCTATCGAACAGATCCCGACAGCTATTTTTGCAGCAAGCGATGTCATGGCGATCGGCGCACTGCGAGCCATCCATGATCACGGCTTGCGGGTTCCCGAAGATATCGCGGTAGCGGGCTTTGATGACATTAATATGGCTTCGTATGTTTCCCCGTCTTTGACCACGATTCATCAGCCGCGCTATGAGATTGGACAGCGATCGGTACAGATGCTGGTCAAATTAATGAGGGCGGAGGCGCTGGACCAGGCCCAAGTGGTGTTGGCGGACACGATGATCGTGCGGGAATCGAGTGCAGCAGCGATGAAAAATACAGATAAAAGCAAGTAAAGAAAGGGTGACGGATGTTTGGCGGAGGTAAAGAAGAATCACAAACCATTGCGTGTAGGGATGATCGGTTACAAGTTTATGGGGAAGGCACATACTCATGCGTACCGTGATGTTCCGTTTTACTTCGACTCTCCGCTTCAACCGGTGCTGGCAGCCATCTGTGGCCGGGATGAAGCGGGCGTGAAGGAAGCGGCGCAGAAATTCGGATTTGAATCTTATGAGACCGATTGGCGTGCGCTGATCGAGCGGGACGATATCGATTTAATTGATGTGGGGACGCCCAATAATTCGCATGCGCAAATCGTGCTGGAGGCAGTAAAAGCAGGCAAGCACATTATCTGTGAAAAGCCGTTGGCGATGACGCTTGCTGAAGCGGCCACGATGTGGAAGGCAGCAAAGGAAACAAATATCGTGCATATGGTCTCCCACAACTACCGGTTTGCCCCGGCTATCCAGCTGGCGAAAAAGCTGATTGAGGAAGGCAAGCTGGGCAAGCTTTATCATATCCGTGCGGCCTATCTGCAGGATTGGATCATGGACCCGGACTTTCCGCTCGTCTGGCGTCTGCGTAAGGAAGTGACGGGCTCGGGAGCATTGGGTGATATCGCTTCCCATATTATCGATTTGGCTCGCTTTCTGGTAGGCGAGATTGCGGAAGTGACTGGAATGATGGAAACGTTCGTCAAGGAACGGCCGCTTGGCGAGATGGCGGGCGGACTGCACGCCTCCAAGGAAGCAGGGACGGGTACGGTCGATGTGGATGATGCGGCGGCGTTTCTTGCCCGTTTTGAAAATGGCGCGCTCGGTGTGTTCGAGGCCACTCGCTTTGCTGCTGGCAATCGCAATCGGAACTGCATTGAAATCAATGGATCCAAAGGCTCGCTTCGCTGGGATCTGGAGAATATGAATCTGCTCGAGGTCTATTTGACGGATGACGAGCCCGGCTTACAAGGCTTTCGTACGATCAACGTCACGGAAAGCATTCATCCGTATACAGGCAACTATTGGCCGGCTGGTCACATCGTCGGCTATGAGCATACCTTCATCGGCATGCTCTATGAGCTGATGAAAGGCATCGCCGCTGGCACTGGCGTGACCCCTTCGTTTGAGGATGGCATGCGCAACCAAGCGGTGCTGGAAGCAGTGGAAAGATCGGCTGCCCAGAAAAGCTGGGTCAACCTAAACGAACTGCTGCAAGCAGCCTTGCAAGAAGCGTAATTTTGAAAACGATTACAACTTGACGAAGACAACATTCTAACCATCATTCATTCTTTTATGAAACATACAAGGGGGATGTCGATCATGAAGAAGTGGAATGTCATTTCGAAGTTGGCTTTGACGGGAATTCTTGCAGCAGCGCTTGCAGGTTGCGGGGGAGGAAAGGAAACAGCACCGGCCAGTGGACAGCCAAGCGCGGGTGGGAGCAGCCAGGGTACGGAAAAAGTCATCGGTCTCAGCTTTCCCTTCGCCGATCACGGGTGGATGGGTGCTGTGCTCGATTATGCGAAAAAACAAGGGGAAGAGTCTGGCGTCAAGGTAGAGATGACCACGGCGGATAACCCCAATAAACAGATGAATGACGTAGAGGACCTCGTCACGAAAAAAGTCAATGCCATCGTCATGCTGCCCATGGAGACCGATGCGTTAACCCCAGCGGTCGGAAAGATCAAAGAAGCCAATATCCCGCTGGTCGTCTTTGACCGGGAAGTGGCGAACGGCGATTACACCGCTTTGATCAAAGGAGACAACGAAGGCATCGGAAAGAACGCCGCTGAGTATCTCGGCGAAAAGCTGCAAGGAAAAGGAAATATCGTCATCATCTCCTCGGATCCAAGCTCAGTCAATACACAGCGTGTCGGTAGCTTTACCGAGGTCATCAAAGCAAAATATCCGGATATCAAGATCCTTGCCGACCAAAATGGAAAGTTTCAAAAGCAAAAAGGCTATGAAGTGATGCAGAATCTGCTGCAGGCGAATCCGCAAATCGATGCGGTGTACACCATCGATGATGAAATGGCGCTGGGGGCGCTGCAAGCGATCCGGGAAGCGAAAAGAACCGACATCAAGTTCTTAACTGGCGCGGGGGGAGCGAAGGATTTCTATAAAGAAATCAAAGAAGCCACAGACATCACGCTCGCAACCTTTACCTACTCCCCATTAATGGTGAAGGAAGCGGTCAAAACGGCGGTGGACATCGTTAGTGGCAAACAGCCTGCGCAAAAAGACACCGTCCTGCCTGCGGAAAAAGTCACGAAGGAAAACGTGGATCAATTCTTGGTAGCGGATGCCCCTTACTAACACACCCATGTGGGCAAGCGTTGTGCTTGCCCCCTTTTTCTAGCTGAATCGGGTCAGGTAACCATCAGGGGGTGACGGTGTGAATCGCGTTCGATTAGAAATGAAGGGCATCCATAAAGCATTCAGCGGTGTTCATGCGCTCAAAGGAGTGGACTTCACTCTCCAGGAGGGGGAAATTCATGCGCTCCTCGGGGAAAACGGAGCAGGCAAGAGCACGCTGATGAATATTCTGGGCGGTGTATTCCCGGCGGATTCCGGCGATATCTTGCTCAGCGGCAAAAAGGTTCAAATCACGAGCCCACAGAATTCCAAAAATCTCGGCATCGGCTTCATTCACCAAGAGCTGAATCTGATTCCCGATTTGATGGTTTATGAAAATCTGTTTCTGGGGTCAGAGCTCATCACTCGGTATCGGACGGTTGATACCAAGCAGATGATCAAAGAGGCAGAGCGAGTAATGGAAATGGTCGGTGTCCAGCTTGATCCGAAAGCGCTGGTGGGCGAGCTGGACAGCTCTTTGAAGCAGGTCATCGAGATCGGCAAAGCTTTGCTGCAGGAGTCCAACATCATTATCATGGATGAACCTACAACTTCGCTTACGGATAAGGAAATTACCAGCATTTTTCAGGTGATTCGCACCCTGCGTGACAAAGGCGTATCGATCATTTTTATTTCTCATAAGCTCAAGGAAGTCATTCAGTTTTGCGATCGATATACCGTTCTCCGGGATGGGGAGCTTTCCACTGCAGGATACATCCGGGATACCGATGAGGAGCAGTTAGCCCAGGCGATGGTAGGCAAAGACCTGTCCCATCAGCAAGTGTATCGGCAGCGAACGTTTGGTCAGGAAGTGCTAGAGGTGAAGGGGCTGGGGAGCGGTCATGTATGCAAGGGGGTATCGTTTACCCTGCGAAAAGGAGAAGTGCTGGGGATCACAGGCCTTTCGGGAGCGGGTCATTCGGAAATGGTTGAATGTCTAATCGGCTACCGCAAAAAAGAGACGGGTACGATTTGTATCCACGGAAAAGAAGCTCATATCCGTCATCCGAAGCAAGCGTTGGCCAAGGGAGTCGGACTTGTTCCGAAGAATCGCAAGGAAAATGCAATAATTAAAGATTTGAGCATCCTGGAGAACTTCAGTCTGCCATCACTGGGCAAGCTTTTGCGAGCAGGGATGATTCAAGAGAAGCTCGAGCTAAAGCGTTATTTGGCACATAAAAAACAGATTAACATCAAAGCGAATGATCCGTCGCTGCCGATCACGAGTTTGAGCGGGGGAAATCAGCAAAAGGTGATTCTGGCCAAGTGGCTGGAGGCAGATGCCGATATCATTATTTTAGACAATCCAACACAGGGCGTCGATGTCGGGGCCAAGAGTGAAATCTATCAACTCATCATGGCACTAGCCGGGGAAGGCAAATCATTTATCGTGCTGTCATCGGAGATCCCCGAAATTCTCAAGCTATGCGATCGGGTCATCGTCATGTACCAAGGGGAAATGACGGCCTGCCTGGATCGGGAGGAAGCAACGGAAGGGAGGATCATGATGTATGCAACCGGTGCAAAGTCATGACACGAGCACGCGAAAGCCGGCGATCCAGCTGCAAAAGCTATGGGAGAAGTACAGCGTCGGCATCGCGTTTGCCATCTTGATCGTGATCGCTGCGGTGATCAACGAAAACTTTTTTACATCGGGCAATCTGATCAATATTTTGCGGCAAGTATCAATCATCGGGATTATTGCCTTGGGGCAGACCATCGTGATCCTTCTCGGTGGGTTTGATCTGTCTGTCGGCGCATCGCTGGCGTTGTCCGGGGCGGTAGGAATCACGGTCATGAATCAGACAGGCAGCATTACGCTAGGGGTGTTGGCTACCATTCTCTGTGCCATGGCCATCGGTGCAATCAATGGCAGCATGATCACCAAGGGGAAGATTGCTCCATTCATTGCTACGCTAGGCATGATGGCAAGCGCCAGATCAATCGGACTCTATTATTCGGATGGCGGGAGTCAAACAGGCAAGGTAGACGGCTTCGCAGAAATAGCCAACGGTGAAATTCTCGGTATCTCCTATCCGGTCTATCTCTTTTTTCTCATTACGGTCCTGATCTATCTGCTAATGAAGAAAACGCGCTTTGGCCGCTATGTGTATGCGATTGGCAGCAACGAAAAGGCATCGCTTTTATCGGCGATTCCGGTGAACCGGATCAAAATGCTGGCCTACACGCTATGCGGTTTGCTTGTCGGGGCGGCAGCGGTCATCGAATCGTCCCGCCTGAATTCCATCTCCTCCTCCAGCTCGGGAATCAGCTACGAACTGGATGCGATCGCCGCGGTAGTGATCGGCGGCACGCGCTTGTCAGGGGGAAAGGGCAGTATTTGGGGGACGTTGTTTGGGGTTTTGATTCTGGGCGTGCTTAATAATATGATCAACCTGATGAACGTTTCTCCTTATTTGCAAGGGCTCGTGAAAGGCTGCATCATCATCATAGCGGTACTTTTGCAAAAAAAGGAGTAGGAGGGAACCTTAGCCTTTTCATCAGGCTAAGGTTTTTCTTTAAAGAGGCTGAGGTTGGGAGAGCATGTTTCGCAACTCCGCTTCATTCTACGCCCCGCTGTAAGTATGGACTGTCCGCTCCGCAGTGAATCGCAGGGGTTCGCAAAAATAGTAGCCGCTACGTAGCGCGGGCAGAGTTGCGTAGCAGACGCTATTTCAAAAAGATGAAAAGATTGAAAAGATGCGCTCATTCATACTTTTATCTTTTAATCCGTTCGATTTTATACAATGGCCACGTGAGGAAGGGAAGAGAGGGACGGGCGGAGTCTTTGACACACCTGCTGAGGCGGAACCGGACAGTTTCCACTCCCTTGCAGGTGTGGCATGAACGCAGCGCCGCCCCCTCTTCCCTTCCCCCACCACTATGTATGCACAACCAGGATATTCTAGTGGGACGTTCTGCCCATTTCCCAACATTTGCAATTTAGACAAAAATGTTGTAAGAAGAAAAAAGAGATTAATTACGGCAAGCTCTGGATGAGGGGTAAAAGCATGGATTGGACAAATGGATCTTCAAATTCAATCCCCAAGAAAGAACTGCATGGGTACCTGGATCATTTACCCGAGGCGTTTATGGTGTTGGGAGAGCGGTTTCAAATTATATATCTGAATGATGCCGCGGCTCTCATGATGTCATGCGAGAAGGAAGACGCATTGGGTACGTGTTTGTGGGATCGGTATCCGGAAGCTTTGCACTCGATCTATGGGGTACAGTACCAAAAAGTGATCGACAACCAGGAGTCTGTCCAGTTTCAGGTGTACCATCAGCAGCTTGAACACTGGTATGATGTGCTTGCCTATCCTTGCTCTGAGGGGATAGCTGTCTTGTTTCACGATATTACAAAGCTGAAACGGGATGTAGCCAAATACAAAAAAGCGGAAATGTTGCTGAGAGAAAGCGAGGAGTTGTACCGATTCCTCTCGGAGAACTCGCAGGACATTATTTCCTACAGCACCCCGGATGGAGTCATTCGTTATGTCTCTCCGGCCATTCGCACCGTGTTGGGGTATGAACCGGAGGACGTCATCGGACAAAATAATTTGGATTACTACCATGAGGAAGACCAAAGAATGCTGGCTGAAATGGACTTTCAAGAAAAGCAGGTGTTCGCCTGCCGGTTTCGTCATAAAGACGGTCACTATGTCTGGATGGAGAACTCGGTGAAGCAGATCCTGAACGAACAGGGAGAAGTCGAGAAAATATTGGAAACTTGTCGGGACATCTCAGAACGACGGGCGTCCGAAGAGTATCTGCGCCGGACGGAAAAACTGACGATGGCAGGACAGCTAGCGGCAGGCATAGCCCATGAGATCCGCAATCCGCTGACCGCCATAAAAGGCTTTCTCGATATGATGCTGCAAGGCCAGAAGCTGAAGGATCAATATCTGGGCATCATGAAATCGGAGATCAACCGGATTGAAGCGATTTTGAACGAGTTGTTGATGCTGGCCAAACCGCAAGATATGAAGGTCCAGGACAAAAATCTCCAGGATATATTGCTGCAGGTCGTGCTGCTTCTGGAGACAGAAGCCCATATGAAAAACGTGACCATCACTACAAGGCTTGAGGAGAATTCATTAATCATTAAATGTGATGAAAATCAGATCAAGCAAGTATTTATCAATTTCATCAAGAATGCGATTGAAGCGATGCCCGCAGGAGGAGAAATCGTCGTCTCGACCCAGTCCTATGAAGGATATGCCTTGATTCAAGTGGCGGATCAAGGTCTCGGAATAGCGGAAGACATGATGGAAAAGGTCGGTCAGCCCTTCTATACCACCAAAGAAAGAGGGACCGGTCTCGGTCTTGCGGTCAGCTTTACGATTATCGAGAATCATCAAGGGAAGGTCACCGTTACTAGTGAAATTGACAAAGGTACTACGTTTTTGGTGACGTTGCCATTGGTTGCAACAAGCATACAATAATCGGGTGGTTCTGAAACATTTTCCATCCTTTTTTCATGTGGACATGTGCTATATTGGCTTTGTGAAGAAATATTTCACTTTATGAAATAAACCTTCTGGAGCACAATCTTGCACACTACAACAAGAAAGAAGGATGAATGGATGAAGTACCCATATTCCCAGAAAAAATGGATGAGCCTGGTGCTGAGCGCCGCCGTGATGCTTTCAATCCATCCGGCAGGAACGCAGGCAAGCAGTGAAACCAATCCGGTAACATCACAGAATCAACAAGCGCAGGAAGCGATCCATATCACCGTGAATGGGAAAGAGATTCAGCTCCCAGGTGCCGAGGTCTATATCGAAGCAAGCAGCCAACGGACCATGGTGCCTGTTCGCTTTGTCAGTGAATCATTGGCAGCATCCGTTGATTGGGCAGCTGAAAACAATCAAGTGACCATTACCCAAGGTGGGAAAACGATCACTGTCACGATTGGCGAATCCAAGGCAAAAGTGGGCGAGCAAGAATTGACGCTTGATGCGCCGGCATCCCTGCGCAATGGACGCACCTATGTGCCATTGCGTTTTATCAGTGAGGCGCTGGGGGCGACTGTCGATTGGAAGCAAAATGAACGTATGATCTCGATTCAGACAGCAGATAAAGCAAATACAGCAAATAATCCGGATACTACGAAAACCGAAACGGCACCATCGACTGTCAAACCGGCTGATGTGTTGATTTCACCGGAAGCGGCCAATCCGCCAAACCAACCGGAAATATTTGAGCCAACAGGTTCAACGTTGAACATGGCCGATGCTGTGAAATTGGCCATGCAATCCAATGCGGACTTGAACACATTGCGCCTGGATGCCAAAAATGCGGACATTAATGCGCGTCTGGTCAATTCGTCGGTAAGGGATATTTCCTCCGACATGATTGAATCACTGGAGATGGCGCAGCAAAAATATGTGAACAATGCAAAGGCTGCGATGGCCAAAAAGGTCAATGAGCAGTTTTTGAAAGCATCGGAAAGCAAGATCAAGCTGGCAGTCGAGAAAGCATACTATGACTTGCTGAACGCCAAGGATGACCTTGCTTTAAAACAGCAGGCCATGAAGCGTGCAGAAGCACAGCTGAAAATCGCCAAAGTTTCGTATGAAGTGGGGACGCGGGCGAAAACCGATGTATTGCAGGCGGAAGCGGGTGTATCGGCAGCCAAAGCCGCCTTGGCTGTTGCCGAAAGCAATGTCAGCATTGCCAATATGAAGCTGAATGACGTAATGGGTACGACCCTGACGAAAGCATGGGAGGTTGTCCCAGAGTCGCTTTCCACTGACAGTCGCAACATGAGCGTAGACAGTGCGATTGCGCTTGCAGTCAAACAGCGTCCGGAAGTCATGCAAAAGCAGGAAGAGCTGAAAGTAGCGGAGATTAACGTAGAGCTAATCGCCAAATATTCTGCGCTCTCCACCTATCCGGGTAAAATCAGCCGCAATGATGTAGAAAAAGCCAAGCTGGCCATCAAGGAAGCGGAAAGAAGCGTTTCGGTAGAAGCGGCTCAGGCCTATTACAACCTGGAAGCGGCACGCAAGGCTTTGGAATCCTATGAAAAAGCGGCAGCAGCTGCCGAGGAAAACTATCGCCTCAGCATGCTGCGCTATGAAAACGGAATGGGGACAACCTTGGAAGTCTTACAGGCAGACGAGGAACTGTCCAACCGTGCAAATCAGCATCGTTCCGCAGTATATCAATATAATCTGGCTATTATAAGCTTTGATAACGCGATTGGTGAATAAGGTAATACCATCGAAAAACAGCCTTTCTCCATCTAGGAGAAATGGGCTGTTTTTTTCTCTGTGAAGGATTACTGAACATTCATACAGAATATAGTAACGGGTTTTATTCATCTATTCTTCCAGTTGTTTACATCCGCAAGAAGAAAGGAGAGGAATCATAATTGGCTACAAAAGAAACGAAAAATGAGCATGTGAATAACGAATTTCATCTGAGCCAATTAGCCTCTGTCGGTCAGATCGCTGCGGGGATTGCACACGAAGTGAAAAATCCTTTGACGGCTGTAAAGGGCTTTTTGCAATTGCTAAAGGAAAACCATGTGGATGAATATGTTGATATTGCGCAGTCTGAATTGAACAATGCCATTTCGACCTTGGAAAATTTGCTCCATGTGTCCAAGCCGGATCTGGAGGATGAACCGTTTCAATCCGTTTCGATGTCTTCTGAATTGGAATTAATGTTTCACCTCTTTCAGGACCAGATGTATCGTGTGCACATTATTAAAAATTTTGCCGACACCGATGCAAAGGTATATGGAAAAAGGAATCAGTTAAAAAAGGCATTGTTCAATCTGTTTAAAAATGCATTTGAAGCGATCACGGACAAGGGTACGATCAAAGTTGAGCATTATGTTCAAGATCAGTTTATCGTGATCGCGATTGAGGATACAGGTGTCGGGATTCCTCAAGAAAAATTAAAGATGCTGGGAACACCTTTTTTTACCACAAAAATGCAAGGTACTGGAATGGGCTTGACTCAGGTATTCTCCGTTATCTATCAACATGCAGGAAGCATTCATGTGCACAGCGAAGAGAATGTGGGAACTAAATTTGTGATTATGCTGCCAAAAGAAACCGAACATGCAGAGACTGGAGTGACTGAGTTGCCGCTAAGCTATACGGAAGGGCAAAATTTGAAAGAGTTTTTTTGGGAAAATAAAAACGATTTTGAGAAGGCATTGCTTGCCCATGCCGTAAATGTCGAGGGGAAAATCGAAGAAATTCAAAGAGTCGGCAATATTGATTTATTGGCGAATGCGCATCGACTTGTGCTCTATATTGTAGAGGGACGGGAACATGAGATGATATCCTTTGCCAAGGCAGAAGGGATCGCTTGGGCCAAATATTCGCTGACCGTTGCTTTTAAGCTGGAATGGGTACAAGCAATTCGCCGGGTGCTATGGGACTTTTTATATAATTATGACCGGCTTTGCGGTCGAACCGAAGACAGCTTTGATCGCTTTTACACACAGGAAAAGAAAATCAACCAGCTTGTCGATCAATTTCTTACTTACTTTTTTATCAGTTACACGGATTACAAGGATTTGCTGCTGCAAAAACAAAGAGAATTGGTAGAGGATTTGTCAGTTCCGATCATTCCGCTCACGGCAACGACATGCATCGTTCCGTTAATTGGGACTATCGATGCCTATCGGGTAAACACCATCGAGGATAAAGTCATTTTCCAGGTAGGGACATTGAGGATTGAAAACTTGATTTTTGACATGTCCAGTGTTGCGGAAATTGAAACGGAAGCCATCTCCCATTTTATGAGGATCCTTGATGGTTTGGGTATGATGGGCTGTAAACCTGTGCTTACTGGATTGCGCCCAGAAGTGGTGAAGCAAATCATACGTTTGGAGCTTCCCTTCGAAAAAAAAGCTGATACGAAAGGAAGCTTGCAGCAAGCATTGGAAGAGTTTTTGGGAAGATAAACGCCATTGTCGCATCAATGTAAACGTCCTTACATAACCGTAAATCAAGAGGGCTGCCCTTTCGCATTTCTTTGCAAAGTGGCAGCCTTCATCATTTCCTCCATCATCGTCTTTCATAAGTTAGGCTTGGCCGCATAGATATGAAGATGAGACGAGCACTGGAGGCGATGGAAAACGATGCAAGCAAGCAAACCGTGGTATCATGTCCCGGTTGACGAGGCGACTCATCTGCTGGGAAGTGACCAAGAAACCGGATTAGACCGCACTCAGGCAGAGGAGAGGCGAAAGCGCTATGGACCGAATGTGCTGCAGGAGTCGAAGCGGGTCTCCCTGATCAGCGTCTTTTTGGGGCAATTCAAAGACTTTATGGTGGCGATTCTGGTGATCGCGACTGTGATTTCCTTTTTTCTGGGTGAATATTTGGATGCAATCACGATCGTCGCGATTATTCTTATTAACGGGGTGCTCGGCTTTATTCAGGAGGCAAGGGCAGAACGATCCTTGCAGGCGCTAAAAGAAATGGCTGCACCGATGGCGAGAGTGATGCGGGACGGGAAGATTGACTTGCTTCCGGCATCCTCGCTGGTGCCGGGCGATTTGGTACTGCTGGAAGCGGGGGATCGGGTCCCTGCCGATTTGCGGTTAGTGCTGGCTTCACGATTGGAGATTGAGGAGTCAGCACTGACAGGTGAATCGGTACCCGTAAGCAAACAGACAGACGTTGTGCGAACTGGCCGCGATGGTGAACAAATTCCGCTCGGTGACCGCAAGAACCTAGCTTTCATGGGTACGCTGGTCACAGGCGGTACGGGCAAGGGGATTGTTACTGCAATCGGCATGGATACGGAGCTTGGCCGCATCGCCCATTTGATCAATGAGGCAGAAACGTTGGAAACACCGCTGCAGCGACGCTTGGAGCAGATGGGGAAACTGCTGGTCGTGGTTGCCATCCTCCTGACCATTGTCGTCGTGCTGGCGGGAGTCTGGCATGGGCATGAGCTGTTTACGATGTTCCTTGCAGGGGTTAGCTTGGCGGTGGCGGCGATTCCGGAAGGCCTGCCCGCAATTGTGACAATTGCCTTGGCACTCGGGGTACAGCGCATGATCCGCCGAAATGCCATTGTTCGTAAGCTTCCTTCCGTTGAGACACTGGGTTGTGCGTCCGTAATATGCTCGGACAAGACAGGGACACTGACGCAAAACAAAATGACGGTCACACATGTCTGGCAGAGCAACAAGATCTACGAAGTGACCGGCAGCGGTTATCATCCGACAGGGGAGATAAAGCTGGGAGGGAAATCGGTCTCTCTTGGCCGTGAAGAAGGGCTGCTGCAGTTATTCCGCGTGGCAGAACGCTGCAATAATGCCCAGCTGCTCTCGGAGCAAGAAGAAGAAAGATACGGACTCTTTTCAGGAAAACGAGAGCCTTCCTGGCGGGTCATAGGGGATCCGACGGAAGGAGCGCTGCTCGTTCTGGCTGCCAAAGCCGTTGGTAAACAAGGTACTGGAAAACGCTTGCTACCAACAGGCAAGCGGGTAGATGAACTGCCTTTCGATTCGGATCGGAAAATGATGTCGGTCATTGAGGAGACACCGGATGGAAAACGCACCCTGCTTAGCAAGGGCGCAGCCGAGGCGATTTTGGCACGGAGCACGCACATTGTATGGGACGGGGAAGTGGTGCCGCTGACTCAGCGGTTGCGGCAAGCGATCGCCGAGGTAACCGAGGAGATGGCCGGAAAAGCGCTGCGTGTCCTGGCATTTGCATACCGTCCGTTGGATACGGCTCAACGCGTGCCCCAATCTGCGGGTATGGAGTCTGGGTTGATCTTTGTTGGTCTGGCCGGAATGATTGATCCTCCTCGTCAGGAGGTCAAGCAAGCCATCGGGTTGTGCAGGCAGGCGGGCATCAAGACCGTAATGATCACAGGCGATCACAAAATTACTGCAGAAGCGATCGCCCGTGAGATCGGGATATTGCGTCCCGGGTCGGAAGTGCTGGAAGGGGCCGGGCTCAACAGGATGAGCGATGAGCAGCTTGCCCTAGAGGCGGAACATATTGCTGTCTACGCACGCGTCTCTCCTGAACATAAACTGCGGATTGTACGGGCCCTGCAAAGTCGCGGACATGTGGTCGCCATGACGGGTGACGGGGTCAACGATGCGCCTGCGATCAAGACGGCCGATATTGGAATATCCATGGGGATTACCGGTACAGATGTAACGAAGGAAGCTTCCGATCTCGTATTGCGTGATGACAACTTTGCCACGATCGTGTCCGCGATTGAAGAAGGGCGCAACATCTACGACAATATCCGCAAGTTCATCCGCTTTCTGTTGGCCTCCAACGTTGGCGAAATTTTGGTGATGTTTTTTGCCATGATGATCGGCCTTCCCTTGCCTCTTGTGCCGATCCAGATTCTCTGGGTAAATCTGGTCACAGACGGTCTGCCAGCGATGGCTCTGGGGGTTGACCCGGCCGAGGACGATACGATGTATCAGCGGCCGCGCAGGAGGAACGAAAATATTTTTGCGCGGGGGCTTGGCTGGAAAATTATCAGCCGCGGTTTTTTAATCGGCTTGATGACATTGGGTGCTTTTTGGCTGACCTTGCGTGAGGATCCAAGCAATTTGGTCCATGCCCAGACGGTTGCTTTTGTGACACTGGTGATGGCACAGTTGATCCATGTGTTCGACTGCCGCAGTGAACACTCCGTCTTTCATCGCAATCCGTTTGAAAACATGTATCTGGTCTGGGCAGTCATCTCTTCCTTGCTCCTGGTGCTGGTCGTGATTTACTGGCCGCCCATGCAGCCGATTTTCAAAACAACGGCGCTGACTTTGCGTGATTGGGCGTTGGTCCTGGTGGCAGGGGGGATTCCGACCTTTGTAGCAGGAATCGGGGGAGCGCTTCGGCAGAAACCTGGCTCCGCATGAAAACGGAAAAAGTTGTTGTCCCATCTTTTGTCGATTTTCAGGTATACTGAGAAAATGGACAAAAAAACGGTCAGAACCGTTTACATCAAAGTGTGATGGGATAGAGGTGCGTACTGCTTGAAATTGCGGACAAAAAGCATTTTGTTTTGCTTGCTCTTGCTGTTGGTGGGCGGTGCAGGCTATTACGGCCATGCTTTTTATTCTTTCCTTACAGGCGTTCAAGAGCCAAATATCATAGCGCCAACCAAATCCGATGAAAAGCCCAAGGAACCGGAAAGTGAAATTCCGGTGTGGGGCGGAACCCAGCGTGTGAACATCCTGCTGATGGGAGTCGACCGCAGAGAGCTGCGGCCAGATGAGCATCCGCGCTCGGATTCCATGATGGTGGTAAGCATCGATCCGGTTACGAAGACATATGACCTGTTCTCGATCTTGCGTGACACCTATGTAAAGATCCCTGGTTATGGTTCTTCCCGTATCAACAGTGCGCTGGCGGAGGGAGGACCTGAGCTGGCGATGTCAACGGTCAGCGATTTTACAGGCGTTCCCGTCGATCGCTATGTCATCACGGATTTCGAAGGGTTCAAAAGTTTGATTGATGCGGTGGGCGGCGTGGAAATCGATGTTGAAAAAAATATGCGCTACCGGGACCCGACAGACAAAGGTCGGTATGATATCGATCTGAAAAAGGGCTTGCAGCGTCTCGACGGGGATAAGGCGCTCCAATACGTGCGTTTTCGTCACGATGCCATGTCTGATTATACGCGGACGGAAAGACAGCGCAAACTGCTAGCTGCTTTGGCAGTCCAGATGCAGAAGGGTACCAATCTGATCCAGCTGCCTGCGATCTTGGACAGCGTTCGCCCATACATCCAGACGAATATGAGCAGCACCGATATGGTAAAGCTTGCCGGCATGGCGCTTAGCTTGAAGTCGGATCAGGCTGGGCAATATCAACTCCCTCCTATGGGGGCATTCCGAGAAGAGAATCGGGGTGGCTCCGTGCTTGTACCGGATGAGGATGCGGTGAAACAATTTGTTCAGGAACAAATGGAACGCGGAGAGCTGGCAACCGAACAGCCGCAAACAGAATAAAACTTTTTGTGAAAAACAGTGCGATTTACTTGCACTGTTTTTTTATTTGGTGGTGGCTTGCGAGGCTTCTGTGGGGGAGCATGTAAATGGTTCATGCAGTTCAACAGCAGCGTGAGGAAGGGAAGAACGGGAAGGGCGGAGTCTTTGTCACACCTATTCAGGTGGAGCTTCCAAAAACGGGACACGCTTGTCACGCAACCTCTACGTATGAATAGGCTTCCTCGAAACTTTTGCGTGACGTCCCGTTTTTGGAAGCGGAACCGGACAATATTCACTCCCTTGCGGGTGTAGCAAGAACACAGAGAAAGCCCGTTTTTCCCTTCCCCACCACCATGTATCCACAAATAAAAAAACTTCGTGGAAGCTTATTGGGAAAATTGCTCATACTAAAGCTGAATCTTTCCATACACAGGGAAGAGGTGAAATGCTTGGATAAAGAAGAATGGAAAAATTGGTTTTCCCACACCGGAGACCTGCAGATCATGGACGTGGATGAACCGGAAGGGCGGATCAAGCTTTACTATTTATCCAGCTTGGCGGATCAAAAGGTCATCTATGAAAGATTGCTTCCTTGCTTTCGACGGCTGGATTTGCAAACGGTAAACATCGACCAGATAGAGCAGGAATTGGCTCTGCCGAAAAACCAGAGGGTAACCAGGCCGGAAACTGTCATCGAAAAGCTTCTTCAAGGCAACATTTATATCCATGTTGACCAGGAAAGCTATGGCTTGTCCATCCCGACTGAATCGAAAGCACATCGGAATGTTTCAGCACCCGAGATCGAATCCATTGTCATCGGTCCACAAATTGCCTTTGTGGAAGAACTTGATACCAATTTATCCATCATTCGCAAATACCTGCCGACGCAAAATCTTTATTGCGAAAAACGGATGGTGGGAGAATCAATTCCAGCGGAAGTAGCCCTCCTCTACATGAATGGGGTCGCTGAACAGGAAAATATCAACACCATGCTTCAACGGATTGACTCTCTGCAGGTAGATAGTTTGCTCGATGCCACCATATTGGCTCAATATCTGAGCGACAGCGGGTCTACGGTCTTCCCGCTCATGCAGCTGACAGAACGTCCGGATCGGGTTGTCTCCGGGCTCATGCAAGGACAACTGGCTGTAATCGTGAACGGAAGCCCCTTTGCGATTTTGGGACCTACAAGTCTCATTCAGTTTCTTCACTCTCCAGACGATTTTTATTTTCGCTGGGGAATTAGCACGTTTGTACGATTGCTTCGTGCAGTTGCCATTATTACTTCACTTTTGCTCACGCCAGCTTACGTCGCTTCCCTTACCTTTCACTATGAGTTGATACCTGCTGACTTGCTCATCTCATTAGCGCAGTCACGATCACGCGTGCCGTTTCCGCCGTTAATCGAGGCGTTGCTGCTGGAAGGAGTCATTGAGCTGTTGAGAGAAGCGGGGGCGCGATTGCCTACCAAGGTTGGTCAGACAATCGGTATCGTGGGCGGTATCGTGATCGGGCAAGCGATTGTGCAGGCAGGTTTTACAAGCAATATTTTAATCATTATCGTTGCGCTGGGTGCGTTAGCCTCATTTATTGCCCCAAGCTACATGCTGGGTGCGACTGTACGTGTGATCCGTTTTCCAATGATTATTTTGGCAGGCATGTGGGGCGGGGTCGGCATTGCTGTCGGTTTCAGCTTCCTGATTGCCCATCTATTACGGCAGAAAAGCCTGGGGAGACCGTACCTCAGTCCCTTTTATCCATTTCGCTTGGCGGACTTGAAAGACAGTGCCGTTCGCCTGCCGGTGATGTTTTTCTCCCGTTTGCCGGTATTTTACTCGCGTGATCCCAAGCGTCGCTTTAATCCACAAGAAGCGAAAAATATTGACGACATCGATGACTAGGTGATTCAGATGAAGGTTAATGTAACACCCAAAGAAAGCAATATGCTTCCTACTTATTTGGTGTGGGTGCTGATTTGCTCGAATCAGATCGGTGTTGGGATCCTTGGATTTCAGCGGGTTGTCGCCGAGAAAGCCGGGCATGACGCCTGGATATCGGTCATCTTGGCCGGTATCATGGCACATCTTACCATGTGGGTCATGATCAAAACACTAAAACGATATCCGTCCGCTGACTTGTACGGGATCCATATTGATGTGCTGGGAAAGTGGCTGGGACGATTGGTCAGTCTGTTCTTTATCCTTTATTGTGTCGCTACGGCTACGGTGATACTGCGCAACTACATTGAAGTGATCCAGACCTGGATGTTCCCGGAAATCTCGACAGGTTTGTTCGCAGGAGTCTTTTTGTTTCTGGCACTGTATACCATTTTGGGCGGCATCCGGGTGATCGCTGGATACACCTTTCTCACGGTGATCGTGGTCATCTGGCTTCTGCTGGATTTGTATTACCCATTGCAACTGGCCCAATGGTATCACTTGCAGCCGGTGATGGAAGCGGACTTTTCGAAGATCTGGAGCGGTGCGATGGCGATGTCGCTAACGATCATCGGTTTTGAAATTATTTACGTTCTGTACCCCTATATTAAAGATAAAAAGAGTGTAGGAGTGTCGGCGCAATTCGGCATTTTGCTCACCAATCTCATTTATTTGGCGCTAATGGTCGTTGCTCTGGTCTTTTTTAGTGAAGGACAATTGGCCAAGACGATCTGGGCCACTTTGAACTTAAAGAAAATGGTGTATCTCCCGTTTTTGGAGAGGTTTGAATTTGTCGCGATTTCTTTATGGCTGTTTGTCATCATGCCGAACATTATGCTGTATTCATGGGCTGCCATTCGTGGTTTGAAAAGAAATTTCAATTGGAACCAACGAAAGTTTAGCTATATCGTTATTTTTTTGATATTTTTCTCTTCCCTCTTTCTCATTACCCGTCAACAAATCGATACCTTAAATGACATCATTGGGAGGGCGGGGCTGATCGTTTCTTTTGCCTATCCATTTATCCTCTATCTATTAGTGGTCATCAAGCAGGCGTGGAGACGGAGAAGGGAGGCGGTCAATGATGAGTCTGCGCCATAAGTCATTTCGATGGATCGTGATGCTGTTAGCTGTAATGACGGCAGGCTGTGCAGAGCAACAAGTTTTGGACGAGACAGGGCTTGTGACGGTGATCGGTTATGACCAAACGAAGGATGGATTACTCCGCGGGACGATTCTGGTTCCGGTCATCAATCCGGAAGCAGATGAAAAGATTCAGGTCGCCTCAGCTGTGGGGATGACGAGCAAGGGCATCCGGGATATGGTCAACATGCAGTTGGACAAGCGGGTTCTGGGGGGGCAGCTTCGGGTAGCCCTTTATGATGAAAAGCTGGCAAAGAAAGGGATCATCAGCATCGTCGACACGCTGTACCGTGATCCCACCATCGCCAGCCGACTCTACTTGTGTGTGACAACCGAAGAAACCCACAGTATTATCACTTTTCCCTATAAAGAGGAAGGCAACATCGGGATGTACTTATATCGCATGATTGACCAAAATGTGCATGGGGAGAAAATCCCTTCCCCGACGATTCATGAGTTCCTTCGTTCCTACTTTAGTGCAGGCAGCGATCCTTTTCTCCCTCTGATCGAACCGAAGGGAGAGGAGCTGCGGATTAAGGGGCTCGCTCTTTTTCATAAAGACAAGTATATCGGCTGGATTAACCCCAATGAGGCGTTTCTGATCAAGCTGATCCGTGATGTATTTGAAGCCGGAAGTTATGAGACTTCTCTGCCGCGCTCTGCAGTCGGTCTTCCTAATAAAAAAAGTAACGGCAGGAAGGAAGACCGCTTTTACCTTGTGTTTGATACGTTGTCCAGTAATTCGCAGGTTAAGGTAATGAAGAAAAGTCCACCCCATTATGAGGTAACCATCAAGCTGCGTGCACGCATCTATGAATTGGGTGAGCCGGTCGCTTTGGAAAAAGAGTTGTTAGTCAAAGTTCAGAAAGCATTGGAAGCCGATTTGGAAAAGAAAATGAAAGAATTGATGAAGAAGCTGCAGAAATGGGAAGTTGACCCGGTCGGTTTTGGTGAGTACTATCGGGCAAACACGCGTGGAGCACGGCAAATGAAGCATGAAGAGTGGCACAAACTGTACAAGGAAGCAACGTTTGAATGGAAGGTAGATGCCCAGTTGATTCGCTCGGGGATCATGGAATAGCAGGGCAATTTGATAGAAAATATTTTACTAGTTTTTCTATTGACATGACATTGGTAATTTACTAATGTTATATTTGCTTCCTAAATAAACATAGTAAATTGGTTGGAATTATCAACCATGCCAAATAGATTCGATTTGCGGCAACGATGAGGCAGATCAGATAGGGGAAGGAGGGATAGCTGATGATCAGTCTGAAAGGGATAACCAAGGTATTTAAAAATCGATTCGGTTCCTTCCACGCGTTGGATAATGTTGATTTATCCATCAACAAGGGAGAGATCTTCGGAATCATTGGATACAGCGGCGCAGGGAAATCTACTCTGGTCCGCATGATGAACTTGCTGGAGACACCTACAAGCGGTGATGTCTCCGTTGGGGATACGCGGCTGACGCAATTGCCGCAGGCCCAATTGCGTAAGGCGCGCCGTAAGATCGGGATGGTCTTCCAGCATTTTAACCTGCTTTGGTCGCGTACCGTGGCCGATAACGTAGCTTTACCGCTGGAGATTGCCGGCGTCCCCAAGCGTGAACATGCAGAACGAGTAAAAGAGTTGTTGGAATTAGTGGGTCTGGCAGATAAAGCGGATAGCTATCCATCTCAACTATCAGGCGGACAGAAGCAGCGTGTCGGGATTGCCCGAGCTCTGGCCAACCAGCCGGACGTGCTCCTCTGTGACGAGGCGACCTCTGCGCTTGACCCGAAGACGACAGACTCCATTCTGGATTTGTTAAAAGAGATCAATCGCAAGCTGGGCCTCACTGTTGTGTTGATTACCCACGAGATGCACGTGATTGAAAAAATCTGCGATCGCGTGGCTGTCATGGAAAGCGGACGAGTGATTGAGCTGGGAGATGTAGTCGATGTCTTCTCCCGTCCGAAAACGACGACCACCCGTGAATTCATCAGTCAGGTGACAGGAGCGGAGCAGCTCGAGGATGAGGACCTGCGACAAATCGGACCGGGTACCTTGCTGCGCTGCACCTTCTTGGGAGAATCAACCAATCAGGCAGTCATCAGCCACCTGATCCGCGATCTTGGCGTAGAGGTATCAATTATCCAAGGACAGATCAAGCGCTTGAAGGAAATTGCTTTCGGTACACTGTACATTCAGGTGCACGGTGATCTTGATGTAGAAGCAAAAGCAGTGGCTTACTTGAAAAAACAAGGCGTTAACGTAGATGTCTTGCAAAGCGTGGAAGGAGGTGGAGCGAAGTGATGGAATTTCTGCTGACAACCATGCCGGATGTAGTCAAGTTTTGGGATTTTATCGTGAAAGCGATTTGGGAAACGATCTACATGGTTTCCGTATCCTTGCTGTTTTCCGCATTGATCGGAATTCCGCTTGGCGTACTGCTGGTCATTACGAGCCGCAACCATTTAACACCAATGGTAGGCTTTAATCAAATCTTGGGCTTTATCATTAATATTCTTCGTTCCATTCCGTACATCGTGTTGGTAATCATTCTGATTCCTGTATCGCGCAAACTGATCGGGACCTCGATTGGTCCGGAAGCAGCCATCGTCAGTCTCGTGGCTGGCTCTGCACCCTTTATTGCAAGGCTGGTGGAGACGGCAGTGCGCGAGGTGAACCGCGGTGTCATTGAAGCCGCACAGTCCATGGGCGCAACCACCTGGCAAATCATCTGGAAGATCCTTTTGCCAGAATCATTGCCTTCCATCGTCTCTGCGGTGACCGTAACCGCCGTAGGTTTGATCGGCTACTCGGCAATGGCCGGGGTCGTAGGCGCTGGCGGTCTGGGTGCAATGGCCTTTACACATGGTTTCAATGGATTTAAAGAAGATATCTTGTTTGTCACTACTGTATTTCTCATCATATTGGTCCAAGGGATTCAGATGCTCGGGGATGCGATTTCCCGCAAGCTGGATCACCGTTAACCACATACAAAAAACAAAAATGGAGGGAAACCGAAATGAAAAAAATCTTTTCAACCCTGATGGTTGGTGCGCTTGCCCTGTCTCTGGCAGCTTGCGGACAATCCAGCACAGAGCAAAAACCTGCTGAAGGTACGGATCATGCTGCACACGGCGGCGGAGAAGCAGTTAC